>NZ_PEIG01000002.1:300000-585837 GCF_002749975.1 Gloeocapsopsis sp. IPPAS B-1203
TTTTGATTAGAGCCGTATATGTAGTAATTAGTGACTTCTGTTGACTTAAGGAATATTTCTTCTACATATGATCCATGAATAGTCACTGAATCTGAAGCTTCTAGTAAGCCATAACCTACGTTTTCTATCTGCACACCGATTTTCCCATTGTCTCCTATTTCTAATGCCAGTGTGTCGGTGAATAGATCCATCAGGTTATAAATCTTGAACGGATAGCCATAGTTGTTAATTAAACTAATGCTACCTATTTGTTGCCAGTTTTCATTTGTCTTGATTCCGGCAAAAACATTAAGTTGTTTTCTTGAATTATTCCATTCCAAGTCAATAACTTTCATTAACCTATCAGTTTCCGTATCTCTCGGTGAGAAAAGCGGTAGCGCAACTTCATCTAAGCTATTGATTTGAACAAAAGCTTTGAGGTTTTTGATAAAACAGTTGTAGCTAACGATTGTGTATCCTTCAATAAACTCACTACCTAGTGTTAAGTTACTGCTTGTATAAACAGTAATTATGTTGCTAGTACTTGCTGAGTTAAGCGGAACGATTATTGAACGAGCGCGGTTAACAGAACTAATTGGCATAAATAGTTAGTTGCATCCAAGCTATTTCTAACTTAATTTGCTATTAAGTAGTATCAGTATATTCTCTAATTTGTACATCAGTGATTCTACTATTTATCTCATAGTTTCTACTGAGTATCGTTAGAACTAGGATCATTATCTTGAATAGAGTTAAATAATTTTTCTGGGACTCTTTAAGGGGTTGTAAAAATACAGCAAAATTTACTGAAGCTCTTGCCAATTGATGTTGTCTATGGCTAGTTTTGATTTGTCAATATCAAGGTAATAAATATGCCACGTCGTAGACAACGATTTGCTGCTTTAGAACGTCAATTTAGAGAATCTGGTGGTCAAGCTGCTGCTGGTAGTCGCTTAGCTGGCTACATTGATTTCAAAACAGGTAAAACTAGTATCAAAGTTTCTAGAGTATTAACTGCTGAGCAACGCAAGCGCTTTGGATATGCAATTTTACCGTTCGGTTTATCGGTGTCTGCAACTCCAAGTCCATCTGAACGTTATGCGGCTGCAATTACTGCTTATTCCAATTCAGGTAGACGCGATTTAGGGTTGAGTGATAACGAATGCGGATATGACAATATCGGTGAAGAAACGACCCAAGACGATAATTTTTATCCGGCATTAATCCGCTGTTTCATACCTAGTGGAACTACAGTAGAAACACCAACTTCAGCGATTACTCGTAAAGAATACCGACGTCGTCCAGGTAGAAGTATTAGTTTTCCCTTTGGGCGGACTGTTACCAGCGTAGTTGATGCTAAAACAGGTGAAGCTGAATCAACTTTAAATAACGTCGATCAGTTGGATGTTCGCAAAGGTTTAGCCCAAAAAGCTAAGAATGGCAACGGTACAAATAAAGCTTTATCAGTCAGTTTTGAGCCGGAAGCCTTTAAAGTTGGCAAGCCCGATCTTGCTTCACCTGCTGCTCAACAAAATCCATAATCTATAAATTCCTACTATGCAACAAGTTATCGATCCACTTAAGCGTAAAGCTTTAGCTGATTGCTTTTATTTAGAGGTTCCTCTAATCAACGCAAGTGATGACGAGATTACTCACAACATTGCAAATGCAATTGCTATAGAGCAAGTCGCGACAGCAATGCTTGATGGATCGATGTCAATTGAAGACTTATTAGAGTCAGCCGAAGATTTGATTGCAGACATGGATACTTATGTCGAGGAAGTCGAAGCCAATTTAGAGGAAACGTTGCTAATTCTGCCATGAGTGGTTACAAGATTGATGACAACAAAACATCAAGCGCAATATTTGCCAAATTTGCAGATCGCGCTTATGCACTAGATTTCGTTGGTGCAATGAATGAATTAGACATTGCACTGCCACGTTTGGCGAATCGCATCGTTGCAGACCTCAAACCGCTGGTGAATAAGATCAATCAGGGTTGGCAGTTTTTTAAACGCTGGTGGCAAGATGACCCTGTTGGCGCTACGGCTGGTGGTATTGCTGCGGTGTTGACCGTAGGTGTAGTGGTGGTAGTCGGTGGCAAGGTTCTAGGAACTGTTGCTGGCGGAATTTCAGCATTGAGAACAATCAAATTGCTGACACTGGCTAAAAATGCTTTGTATGCAGCTACAGCAGCAGGAATTGTTGGTTCTTTGATTCGCTTTGCTGTTCGTGGTGTGCAACGCTTGTGGACTTTTAATTGGAATGTCACTGATAAGCAACTTCGAGAACAGCAGAACAGCTTGATGTTGTCGCTAATTGGGCAAATGGGGGAAGCTGCGGGTACAGGAGTAGGGGCGTTGCTTTGTGGTTCTGCACCAATTGAAATTGCTAAACGCACTAACCTGGTCCGCGTCAATCCGATGATGTTAGCTCGAATTAGAGAGCTTACTGAGTTTGACCCGCAAAGCGATAACTACGGTGAACTGTATGAAGAGACGATGGAGAGTGTTAAAGCGTTAGTTAGTGTCGGTAACAGAGTATTTGCACAAATCATGTTTATGGAGGCTTATAAGAACATCCGTAAATGGATTAAGAATTATTCAAAAGACACTAAGTTAGGGCTGCTGTTCCCAGGGCTAGCACAATTGATTGAACAGTGGGGAGAAGAAGGCTCTCAAGCATGGTCATTTGCTAGTGCAATTGAAGAACGAATTGAAAGTATTCCTGACGATCGGCTGCGGATCTTTACTGAAGAATTCTATGAAGGTTTCACTGATTCGTGTACCGAAAGTGCAATGATTATTTCCTATGTTTTTTAGATGTTTAGTTCTGATTTACAAGATCGCTTAAATTGGGACATCGTCCTTCGCAAAACTTACGAAGCCAAATCAGACCGCGCCGAAGCCCCAAGAACATATGATCCAATTCCACCAATTACAACAACTGTTGACAGCTACACGCTGGCTATTGGTGCTAGTTCTAGTACTGCCAAGCAAACTTGGTATTTAGCAGCTAGGGTTGCTCCCCAATTACTTCTTACGCCTTCAACTACCAGTAATTTTGTTGCTTTGGTACAGTCAGAAGATCCTAAACGAATTGCACTTAATCGACTTAATTTAATTCGCTTTACTGACTTTGGTATCAAGCCTTATGTAGTTGAAATTAGAATCCCTAAATGGTTCACTCAAATGTATATCGAGGTATGGAAGTATTCAGGTACTGATGTTTCAAATACTGATTTAGCTTCTCAGCTTCAAGATGTTAGATCGCGAATTATCAGGATTGAAAATAAGTTAGAAGTTCTTGACACTTGGGGTAACTAATGTCTTGGCAATCAGTAGCAATCATTACTCCAAGTAAAGATTGGCAGTATACACCAGCGATACTTGGCAACTTCTTTAGAATCAAGCATTTATCTAATTCTGAATTTGCTAACAACTTTCGGGCTATTATTGCTCAAGCTTTTGAAGAACCGGATAAAATAACTTTCTTTGATATCAAAAGATTAGCTTTTAAACCAGAGTCAGAAGCATTTTTATTTGTACAACCTGGGGGGTTACTTAATCGCAAATTAGCAATTAAACGACTGGATTATTTACCCGATGACTGGCAAATTGAAATTGAGGTTTTAGGTGGTATGAGTTCATCGATTAGTTTGCCAATCGAGCAATCTGAAGTATTAGGGCTTGAGGCAGCACTTACCTCAAAAGTTAATGTGGAAAGCTTGAGTACTCATATTTCAAGCGCTGATCATCCTGAAGCCACTGCTAGTAGCAATGGCATGATGTCTGCAATTGATAAACGGAAGTTAGATGAAATCAAGCGCAGTTACGATCAGCAATTAGTTCCAGAAAATCCATCAGTTGGGGAGATTTGGAAAGAAAGAGATAGTAATAACTTACCGATTCAAGAGTGGTTTTGGAATGGTACTTATTGGCTAAGTTCAGCAGAGGTTGTTTTCACGCAAAATCTTAATCTGGGAAGTCTTGGAAACACAGTTAGTCCAGTGATTGATTTTACATTAGGACAGGCAATTGACAGGCAAAATAACTTGTTTATCACACGATATATATTCTCGGCTTTAATGGGTAGTTCATCAAGCGCAAATTACACAACAAGGATTGGTGTTAGTAGACCGAGATTTGATCTAGGTTCTAGTGCTTACACAGAAATCCCAAATTCAGCTTTTACAACGACGATAGTAAGTGGAAACTCCTCTATTGTAAGTGCTGTAGAAAATCTTAATTTTCACCTTAATACTAGATCTGTAGAAGAGCTGCATAATACTGCTACCATCTCTCCTTTTAATTTTGTTTGTAGGCTGAGTTCAAGTAACACGACACAAGGATTAAGGCAACTTATGATTGGTATCTACTGTCGTTTAGCAAGAAAATAAAATGAAAATAAACATATCATATAACCAGCAAGGACAACCCCAATTTGTCCATTTCAATCGCGGTACTCAAGAGTCTCCCATGTGGGCTTCTTTACCCTTTAATTCTGATATAAAAGAATTCAATCCGCGATCTCCTATGGACTTTACTTTGATGAATGAAGTTGAAGATTTAGCGGAATGGAAAGCTCTTGATTTAAGCGATCGCCCTGCTGCAACAGATACGAATACTCCTCTTGAGCCTGACTACCCAGGACTGACAGCAGCAGTAAGAGATACACCAATATTTGGGAAAGCCTATACAATTGCTAAATCTAATTCAGATGTTCTTAGTGCTTTAAGTTTCTTCATGGCAGCACTTAATACAAATGTTTTCTTAGTTCAGGATTTGGAATTTGCTTTAAAGGATTTGCGTCGAGCATTAGAAGATGTTTGGAGCCAGGAAGACATTAACTATATCAATCAATCGCTTTTGACTAATAACTTTAATTTCCAGATTTAAAAAATCTACTTATATGAACTATGAACAGCAACAAAGATTTGCATTGCCCAGTTGACTGCCCTAATCGAATGTCGAGATTAGGGAAAGGTTATAGTTTTTTGTTTTCGATTGCTTTAACAGTGTTATTAGTGTGGCAATCATGCGATGTGAAATATTCCGATCAGACAGGTTTGGAGATTAAAACGCGGGATGTACCACTGGCAATTTTAGTCCCAAGTTTTTTATTGATTGCTGGTGCTTTGGGAATCAATACAGATCCGATTGCCCAAAAATTAGGAAATATCTTAACTAAGGATTGAAGAATTGAGCTATCCAAATTTGTCTCAATTGAATACAACTCTAACGCTTGATTCTTTAGTACAGAATCGAGTGTTAGTTACTGAAATTCAGTATTTATTAAGTGTTGGTGGTTTTTATAAAGGTAAAGTTGACGGCATATTAGGGAAGCAAACAATTGCTGCTTTTGTTGAATTTAAAAAACAGGCTTATTTGCAACATCCCGATCGACTAGGGCAATCTACAGCACGTGCTTTACTTGAATTACAGGGCAAAGCTTGGCACCCTAATCCAACTGAGACAAGTCCTAATAGAATTTCAACTGTGCAGTTTCGGTTGCCTACTGGCGAGATGGTGGCAACGAATGAGCCGATTTTTGAGTGCAAGCATTTTACGTGGGGTGAAGCTACTGGTAATGGATCTCGCAAGCTTGCAGATAAGACTATTTTGTTTAATGTTGTGAGAACTGCACAGTGTTTAGAGCGAGTGCGATCGCATTTTGGTAATCGTGCAATCAAGATTAATAGTTGGTATCGACCGCCAAGTATTAACCGTGCTGTTGGTGGCGTATCAAACTCTACGCACATTCAAGGCTATGCAGTGGATTTTACGATTGAGGGAATTACACCAGTGGAGGTTTATCAGAAATTGGATGCGTGGCACGGCAAGGCTGGGGGTTTAGGTAAGAGTGTTTTATTTACTCACCTTGACTTAAGAGGCTATGCAGCGCGTTGGATTTACGGGCGTTAATTTAAATTGGACCTAGTCCGATATTCCAACTAGCAGAATTAATCAATTGGTTTTAGATATTCCAATATTTTGTCATCTAAGTAATGTTTTCTAATGACATCTGCACTAGAATCTGTCCACCGCGCGACAATTTCAGGTGCTACACCTTTAGCCACTTGCTCACTCATGAAAGTATCTCTGCATGAATAAGGAGTTGTTTCTCGTTCAACAATTGAATCTACTATTTTATTCCAAGCCGTTTTAGAAAAATTGGCATAGTTTATAACTTTACCTTTAGGACTAGGAAAAACCAATGTAGACGGTTCAAAACTTTCAGGACGAATTGATTGCAATAAGTTTTGTAGATTTGAACCACAAGGGAATTTTCGATTATTGCGATATCGAGAATTTTTAGAGCCTTCTGATTTGATAATTTTTCCGTTTCCTAATTGAACGGCAGATTGAGAAAAAATTATTTGTGAACAATCATGCTTAATTTGTCCCCAAGTTAGCCCTATTGCTTCACTAGGTCGGCAACCTGTAAAAAAAAGAAACTTAACTAATGCAGTGTAGTGGCAGTATCCAAAACCAGTTACACCGCGTCCATTAAAGTTTCCTTTGTGTTGTTCAAAAGATTTAATAATCGCTTCTTTCTCTTCTTGATTAAATGCATTAGGTTTTGGTTCTTTTTCCCAGTTATGCTTGGGTAACTCTTGTGCCATTCCTTCATAAAGAGATGATTGCAAGCTGATTAAGTTGTATTTTATTCCCCATTTAGTTGCTGCATTTAAGTGTGTTAGTATGCGCTTAGTCATACTGTTAGTTGTGTTATCTAAAAGCCACTGCCTAACTTCTAGAGCTTCATCTAGTGCTTGATAAGGGCATTTTTCTAGATATTTGTATACACTAGTTTTTAGATAATGAATTGTGCTTTCTTTTAATCCGATTTGCTTGAATTCTAAATATTTACTAAAAAGTTGAGTGGTTGTTAAGTTGACTTTCTCAGTTGTTATCGCGACTAACTGATTTTTTTGCTTGTACTTACTTAAAGAAGTGTCAAAAACATCATTTAAGAGATCTAAAGATATTTGATCCGCAATAGCGATCGCTTTACCAAGTGCTATTGGTTCGCTATATTTAGCGCCTTTAATTGGATTGAATTTATAAGTTTTATTATTGAGTTGAAATTGAATGCAGATTGAGCCGTTGTGATTAATCGGTTTAATGCGCTTGGGTTTAGTTGCAGCTTGCTCAAGCATAGTCTTGTAAGCGGGAGTTTTAGTGAAGTGAATGTAGAGGGGAGTCTACCAAAAGTCTACCAGTTGCAGCACGCGGAAAGTCTACCAAAGCCTGTAACGTTCTCAGGTCTTGAATTGTTCACATTTTGTTTTAAGCCTTCCAAGCTATTGATGCGAGTTCGATTCTCGCTGCCCGCTTTGATAAAAAACTAAAATCAATATAATAAAAGCGATCGCTTGGCAAGTGAAACAAGTGATCATTGAAAAGCGCACCTCATAAGAGAATTAGCCAATGACTCGAACAAAACCTATACATTCAACTTCGCATAGCGACTTATACTATCGCGATTTTGTCGCATGGTCTGACGAGCAAGCCTTGTTATTAGAACAAGAAAGATTCAGCGAACTAGACTTGATTCACTTAATTGAAGAGGTGCGTGATTTGGGGCGCAGAGAGCGAGATGCTATTGAAAGTCAGCTAGAGCGATTACTGTTACACGTACTTAAGTGGCAATACCAACCCAAATTAAAAAGCAGTAGTTGGGAAATATCTATCAAAGATGCGAGAAGACAAATCAAAAAGCTGTGTAGAAAATATCCAGTACTTATAAAACATATTCATAAAGAAGATGTTTTTGATGAATGTTACTTGGATGCTCGTGAAGCAGCAATAGATGAGACAGGATTGCCTAAGAAAACTTTCCCGTTAGAGTGTTCTTACTCATTAGATCAAGTGCTGAATTCAAGTTTCTTTCCAGAAGCGATCGCAGATGAATAATTTGCTTTGAGAGTATTCACTTGCTTATTGACAAACCCATTTCCATAATGGGTGACTCGGACCCTGTTGACGAATGCGCTGTACTTGTTGTTCTAAACGGCGCTTTTCTTGCGATGGTATTCCCCAAAGGATATTACGACTTTGCCATACCAAGACACCCAAAGTCATGCCAACACAAATTGCTAAACCCAGGGTAGGTATTGGGTTATAATACAAGCCATAGCGCACTGCTACCCAAGTAAAATATTGTTGCCACAAAGCAATTTCCCCACGTAACCCCCACAAGCTCAATAAACCAATTGTTAACCACAATATTCCGACAAACAACCATCTACCGTACACAGTTAATTGATGTAGCTTGTGTACTTGCTGTTTAAAAGTTTTGTCGCGGTATTCACTGAGATTGTTATAGTGTGGCTGATCTGGTTGAACCATAGTGAGGGTAGGATACTACTGCAAGCTGACAAAAAGAATGCATTGTTAAGTATCTTCTGGTGGTGAATCAATCACTGCTGTGCTTTGTGTTGCTAAACGCTGACCATGACGTTCGCGCCACCAAGAAAGGAGAGTACTGGCGATAAAAATACTAGAATAAGCACCGCAAATAAAGCCGATAATCAAAGCTAAGGCAAAATTCTTTAAAGTTTCTCCACCAAATAGAAAAATTGCGAATAGTGCGAGCATTGTTGTTAATGTCGTATTGATCGATCTGGCTAAAGTCTGATTAACAGCATCATCAACAATTTCACTAATCGAGCGATCGGGATTTACTTTTAATATTTCCCGAATTCGGTCATAGATGACGACAGTATCGTTGACTGAAAAACCCGTGATTGTGAGTAAAGCAACGATAAATAAACTATCTACCTCAACACCCCATACTAAGCCTAAAATTGCAAAAACCCCTGCTGTGAACAGCACATCATGAAGTAGGGCAGTAATTGCAAATACGGCAAAGTCTAACTGAAACCGTAAACTAATGTAAACGATAATACCACCAAAAGAAACAATCAACGCCAGCAATCCAGAAGATAATAATTGGCGACCAATTGTTGGACCTACTGTGTCGATCTGAGTCGATTGCGGATCGAAAGCACCAATTCTTTGACTAAGTGCATCTTGCAACTGGGTACGTTGCTCTACATCTAAGGTACTCGTGCGAATTGAGATACCTTGTTGTTCTTGTCCCAAAATCTGAATGCTGCTATTAGCAAGTCCTTGGGCTGCTAGAACTTCGCGCACCGCAGTAATATCTATTGGTTGAGCACAATTATTTGGTTGACTGCAATCTCGTTCGAGTTGTAAGCGCGTACCACCGACAAAATCCAAACTAGGACGTAATGGTGCGCCGATTTGCTGCCAAGAAATTAGCATTGCAGCTATTCCAGTAATAATCGCTACAGCAGAAATTGCCCACCATAGTTTTCGCGATTGATTAATACTTAGTTTCATTGTGATATCTATGCCCCTCCAGTCTAAGATCGCGAGTTCATCGAGCTACCTCTGCCCTCCGAACTGTTGGCAGGTTTGGACAATACAATTCTGGCTTACGCAATGAAGGTAAGCTAATTGCGATAAACATGAGGGTACGACTACAGGTAATTGCTGTAAACATACTCACGGCAATTCCTAGTGCCAAAGTTAAGGCAAAACCACGAACTAAACCTGCTCCTAACCAGAACAAAGCTGCACAAGCAATCCAAGTTGTGACATTACTATCTAAAATGCTGGAAAAAGCACGGTAAAATCCCGATTCCACAGAACGATACAGCGACTTACCAGCACGAAGTTCCTCACGTGTCCGCTCAAAAATGAGTACATTGGCGTCAACTGCCATGCCAATACTGAGAATAAAACCCGCAATGCCAGGAAGTGTCAAGGTGACACCAAGTAAAGCAAAACTAGCCCACGTCAGTAAAGCATAAACACACAAAGATAAATCTGCAATGATGCCAGGAACTCGATAGTAAACGACCATGAAGATCAACACCAAGATCAAACCACCGATACCAGCATAGATACTGCGTTGGATGCTGTCTCTTCCTAAAGTGGCACCAACAGTGCGATTTTCAACAATTTCTACAGGTACAGGTAATGCACCACCTCGTAATTGAATTGCCAAATCGTTCGCTTCTTGGGCAGTAAAGCGACCTGTAATGACTGCTGATCCTCCTGTGATCCCAGTTTGAGCAAATTGCGGACCAACGGTAGGTGCGCTAATTAATTCATTGTCAAGAAAGATACCAATACTGCGTCCAGTTCCAGCAAGATCGCGGGTGAGTTGGGCAAACAGTTCAGCACCAGGTGAATCAAAACGAATTCCTACTTCCCAGTTGTTGGGTGCTTGTGTCGGTTGTCCGTACGCATCTTCAAGGTTTCTACCTGTTAGGGGAGGATTTGTGCTTTCAAATAGTTGAGCGATCGCTGCATTACTGCGCTCAATCGCTTCTTGATTTTGCTGAATTTCTGTAGTATTGTTTGTTGCTCTTAATTCTTGCTGTTTGGCTAGCAATCCTAATCTGACTTGCTGTTCGGCAAATAACTGGGCTTCTGTACCTGGTCGTTGCGTGCGAAACTCTAACTGTGCAGTTCCTCCAAGCACTCGTTCGGCTTGTTCTGGATTGCTGACACCAGGGAGTTGGACAAGTATTTGATCTTGCCCTACAGTTTGGACGACTGGTTCCGAAACACCTAAACCATTAATTCGATTTTCAATAACACTCTGAACGGCTTCTAGTTCGCGGTCAGTGATTTGGGGAATCTCTGCTGTTGGTTGCACTTGAATTGTTAGCTGCGAACCACCTTGAAGATCTAATCCCAAGGAAATCGGAAGTCTGGCGATCGCCACAATAGCAGCGATTACCAATACTACGATCAAAGCCAATAGCGATCGCTGTCTTTGCATACTCTAAATTTGTCTGCGACAAACGCTATGATAACGTTTTAAAAATGCATTGCTAAATCCGCAATGCCACCATCTTCTCGACTGCTTCAATAATTTGCTCTGGTTGAACAATTGTCAATCGCTCTAAAGCCCCGTTGTATGGTGTGGGAATATCTTGGGAAGACAAGCGCAATACAGGTGCATCGAGTTCGTCGAAGAGGCGATCGTTAATTGAGGCAACCAGTTCAGCACCAATACCTCCTGTGCGCATACACTCTTCCACAATAATGACACGATGTGTTTTCCGAATCGAGTCACCAATCGTATCAAAATCTAAAGGTTTGAGTGAAATTAAATCGATGACTTCAGGGTCAAAACCATTCTTTTCTAAAGTTTTTACCGCTTGGAGCACATGATGACGCATCCGCGAGTACGTCAAAATTGTCACATCTTTCCCTTGACGAACGACTTCGGCTTTATCTAAAGGCAACAAATATTCAGTTTCTGGTAAATCTTCTTTTAAGTTGTACAGCAGTACGTGTTCAAAAAATAATACTGGATTCTCATCGCGAATTGCTGATTTGAGTAATCCCTTAGCGTTATAAGGAGTGGAGCAGGCAACAATTTTTAGCCCTGGAACTGCCTGAAAATAAGCCTCTAGCCTTTGTGAGTGTTCTGCACCGAGTTGTCTACCCACACCGCCAGGACCGCGAATTACCATCGGAATTTTGAAGTTACCGCCAGAAGTATAGCGCAGCATTCCGGCATTGTTTGCAATTTGGTTAAAAGCAAGGAGTAGAAACCCCATATTCATACCTTCAACAATCGGTCGCAATCCGGTCATTGCGGCTCCTACAGCCATTCCAGTAAAACTATTTTCGGCAATGGGCGTGTCGAGTAATCGCAGTTCGCCATACTTTTTGTAAAGGTCTTTCGTCACTTTATACGAACCGCCATAATGTCCGACGTCTTCACCAAGAACAAATACAGTAGCATCGCGTGCCATTTCTTCATCAATGGCGGCACGTAGCGCATTAAAAAAGAGTGTTTCTGCCATGAATGCAAGGAGGTGGAATAGTTAATCGGTTAGTCTATAATATTAACCTTTTGCCATGATTTATGAATGCTGTGGGCGATCGCACTTGGAACTAGGAGCGAGGGGCGAGGGGTTAGAGAGCGGTTGAAACCGCTGCTATACAGACAAAACCTGTCTTCACAGGTTTCTACAGCTTTTATCTTCGCATTAATCCACGGAGGTGAGCTTTGTTTTTAAGCCGCGAAGGGAGTCGCTGGGCTACCTTTGTGAATTCGCGTTAAATTAAAAACAAAAATTTTATACTAAATCATGCTCGAACACGATGTTGTTATTGTAGGTGGTGGATTAGCGGGATGTCGTGCAGCGGTAGAAATTGCCCGCACTGATCCAAAATTAGACGTTGCTGTTGTTGCCAAAACACACCCGATTCGTTCGCACTCGGTTGCAGCACAAGGCGGAATTGCCGCAACGCTCAAAAATGTTGACGATAGTGATACTTGGGAAGCTCATGCATTTGATACTGTTAAAGGTTCCGACTACTTAGCCGATCAAGATGCGGTAGAACTATTAGCAAAAGAAGCACCTGATGTGGTGATTGATTTGGAACATATGGGGGTGCTGTTTTCTCGTTTACCTGATGGGCGAATCGCGCAACGTGCTTTTGGGGGACACTCGCACAACCGTACTTGCTACGCAGCTGATAAAACTGGTCATGCAATTCTACACGAACTCGTTAACAATTTACGACGATATGGCGTCCAGATTTACGATGAGTGGTATGTCCTGCGCTTGATTTTAGAAGATGGTCAAGCTAAGGGTATCGTTACGTACAACATTCTTGATGGACAACTTGAAGTAGTCCGCGCTAAAGCCGTGATGTTTGCGACTGGTGGTTATGGTCGCGTCTACAATACTACATCGAATGATTATGCTTCCACAGGTGATGGTTTGGCCATGACGGCAATGGCTGGTTTACCTTTGGAAGATATGGAGTTTGTACAATTTCATCCCACAGGTTTATATCCAGTAGGCGTTTTGATTTCGGAAGCTGTACGCGGTGAAGGTGCGTATCTGATTAACAGTGAAGGCGATCGCTTTATGGCAAATTATGCGCCGAGTCGCATGGAATTAGCACCGCGCGATATTACATCTCGTGCGATCGCCAGAGAAATTCGCGCCGGACGCGGGATTCATGCTGATGGAAGTGCAGGAGGACCATTTGTGTATCTCGATCTGCGCCACATGGGACCAGAAAAAATTATGAGCCGCGTTCCTTTCTGTTGGGAAGAAGCCCACCGCTTAGTTGGTATTGATGCAGTACATCAACCGATGCCGGTGCGTCCTACGGTGCATTATTCAATGGGGGGAATTCCTGTTAATACCGATGGGCAAGTCCGCAGTAGTGGAGACAATTTAGTTGATGGCTTCTTTGCTGCTGGTGAGTGTGCGTGTGTCTCGGTGCATGGTGCAAATCGTCTGGGAAGTAATTCACTGCTTGAATGTGTTGTCTATGGACGCCGAACGGGGAAAGCGATCGCGCAGTATGTGCAAAATCGCAAGTTACCTGCAATTGACGAGCAACGTTACATTACAGAAGCCCAGCGTCGCCTGCAAGCCTTACTCGAGCAACCAGGCAAGTACCGAATCAACCAAGTTCGTACTGCTTTTCAAGACTGCATGACGCAGCATTGTGGTGTCTTTCGCACTGCCGAAATTATGCAAGAAGGCTTGCAACAAATACAACAATTACAACAGCGATATTCGGATATTTACTTAGACGACAAAAGCATATGTTGGAACACAGAAATTGTTGAAGCATTAGAACTGCAAAGTTTATTCGTCGTAGGTAGAATCATTCTTGCAGCTGCCTTAAATCGTCAAGAAAGTCGCGGCGCACACTACCGCGAAGATTACGCGCAGCGCAATGATAGCGATTTTCTCAAACATACAATGGCTTACTATTCCCCAGCCGGAATTGATCTACAATATCGACCTGTTACAATTACAATGTTTGAACCGCAAGAAAGAAAGTATTAGAGTTCTATTAAATGAGTGGCGATTCTATCTCTAGGGTTGAGAAAGTGGGGAATTCCTAGCAGAGTCAGCTTCTGAAAGTAATTAGTATTCTTCAATTGGCAATTTTAGTTAACGGTGGGCTTGCATAAACTAACCTCGGACTATGTTAACTTTAGATACATAGTATTCCATGTTGTTACGTAAACTTCTCAGCTTAAGGTAATTTTATTTATTAGAAGACATTTTAAGTTTAAATTGCTCCCTCATTTTAAAGAAGATCGGCAATGACTGATAATGGAGAACAAACGCGGAATCGGTTAAGCAAAGATGTTGTCCTGCTGATTAGAGGGCTAATCATTGGTAAAGTGTTAACACTTGTCGTGATTGGTGGTGTCTTGTGGTGGTTGAGACCACGTTTATTCATGAGTAACGACGCCGCAACTCAAAATTCAGGTGTTGCTTCAGTTGCGAACGATGGAGCAAACTTTCAGTCAGTTGCAGCAGTACCGACTGGTACATTTAACTATGGTGGTAGTCCAGCTTGGGCGGCGATTAGACAGCTGGTAGATGCACAAATTCAAAATGCACGTCCAGAATTACAACTGCGTTACGTATCTCCTGGTGAAGGTGTTCCCAGTTCAAGGACAGGCATTCAAATGTTGCTTGACGGAAAGATAGACATAGCTCAAACTTCTCGTCCCTTAACAGCAACAGAAGCGGCAATCGCCAAAGAGCGAGGTATTGTACTAGAGCAAAGTCCTGTTGGAGTTGATGGTGTAGCAGTAGCCGTGAACCATTCACTAACAGTCGCAGGATTAACGACTGAGCAGTTGCGGCAAATCTATCAAGGAACAATTACCAACTGGAGCCAAGTTGGAGGACCAGACCTTAACATTGTGCCATTTTCTCGACCGTTAGAAGATGCAGATACTCCAATATTTGCTTCTCAAAGCCAGTCGTCGCAGTTTGGAACTCAAGTGCAGTATGTCACCACAACAACAGAAGCGTTACGTCAAGTTAGTAATACCCCAGGTGGTATATATTATGCTTCTGCACGTACGATAGTACCTCAATGTAGTGTCAAAACTTTGCCTTTAGGCGAGAATACCAATCAGCTGATCGCTCCTTATCGTCAGCCCTCAGTTCAGACAAGTGAATGTCCCGCTGAACGGAATCAGGTAAATACAGCCGTTTTTGAAAGCGGCGAATATCCAATCACTTACAATCTATTTGTCATTACCAAGCAAAATCAAAGTCGAGAACAACAAGCAGGAGAAGCTTACACTAATCTTTTGCTAAGTCAACAGGGACAAAAAGCACTAGAGCAAGTTGGATTTGCACCAGTATCGTCAGATATTGCCCGTCAATAATCCAAAGTAGCACTGCGAAGTACTTTATGCGCTCTTTAACATGATAGGCGAAGTCATTAAAGGTCGATACCAAATACTAGAAATTCTCAGTAGGGGAGGATTTTGTCAAACGTATCTGGCTCAAGACCTTTACGAACCAGAGACTAAATGTGTAATTAAACATCTTTCAACTGCAACTAGTTCTCAACCACAAACAATAGCTGACCTGCGCTCATCATTTACTAGAGAAGCACAAGCTTTAGAGAAATTAGGCGAACACGACCAAGTACCACAGCTACTTGCTCACTTTGAGATCGATCGAGAATTCTACTTGGTGCAGCAGTTCGTGACTGGTCATCCTTTGAGTGAAGAACTACAAACACCTTGGAGTGAAAGTCAAGTAGTAGAGGTGTTGCAACAAGTTTTGAGCATTTTAGAGTATGTTCACGATTACGGATTGATTCACCGCGACATCAAACCTAGCAATTTAATTCGTCGGAAGAGCGATCGCCAATTAGTGTTAATTGACTTTGGTAGTGTCAAGCAAGTCTGGAAGCAAGTCGTCACAGCTGGAGGTCAGACAAGTTCCAAATTTGTTGAGGGAATTCCTGCTACCGTTGCTATTGGTACTCCTGGATATATGCCAACTGAACAAGGAAGAGGTAGACCTCGACCAAACAGTGATATTTATGCACTAGGGATGATTGGTATTCAAGCCTTGACTGGGCGCAGTCCGAGTGAGTTACTTGAAGATGCGGATGGGGAGATTATTTGGCAACACTACGCTGATGTTAGTCCTCGTTTAGCAAACATCCTAAATCAAATGGTGCGCTACCACTTTAAAGAGCGTTATCAATCAGCAACAGAAGCCTTACAAGCATTGCAACCTCTTACAGAACAAAATGACAACTTAAACTTGGTTCAACTGACCTCAGATGTAGTAGAAAAGCGATCGCCAACTTTCACAACTGATACCAGCAATACTACCAATAGCAAGTCAGATCGATTGACATTGTGGCTAGGACTAGCAATAGGTGCAGTTTCTGCTGTGGTGTTAATAGTCAGCAGCTACTACTATTTGCGTCCGCTACCTCCAAACAATTCACCATCATCTTGGCAAGAAACAACTCACGACCTGGCACAAAGTACTTTTAATCTATCAAAAGACGTAGTAAAATAATCATAAATTGAAGGGGAGTAACTGCTGACACGCGATTTTGTCAGCACACTTGAGTCAACATACTGGTGAATAACCTGGTTCAAGTGACAACTTAGCAAGTAGTATTGCCAAGCTAATTTGGAAGTGAGACCTTCACTAAGTTCACAACAGGAATTGTGAGCTTGGTGGGGTCTTTTGGCTGTCATCAAGCTCATCAAGCAGAGGTTAGTTTAGTTTGAGGAGCTTGATCAGGTGCTATCTGCTTTTATCGCGGGTTTTTTCCTCATTGCAGTATCTGAGCTAGGAGATAAAACATTTTTTATTGCCGCAATTTTAGCAATGCGCCATTCGCGTAGGCTGATTTTTGCTGCTGTCGTCGCGGCTTTAGCAACAATGACGGTATTATCTGTACTCGTGGGGCAAGTCGCATCAGTATTTCCGCCAAACTACATCTACTATGCCGAAATTACTTTATTTATTGGCTTTGGCTTTAAGCTTTTGTACGATGCAAGTCAAATGCCTGCCAATGCTTGTGATGTGGAAGTGGTGCAAGAAGCTGTAGATATTGTGGAAAAGGCAGAAGGTAGCTTACCCCAGCAATCAAATTGGGCGATTTGTGCTGAAGCATTTGTTTTGACATTTCTAGCTGAGTGGGGCGATCGCACGCAAATTGCAACAATCGCCTTAGCAGCAGGTAATAATCCTTTAGGAGTCACAGCAGGGGCAATTTTAGGTCATGCGCTGTGTGCTGCGATCGCTGTTATTGGTGGCAGAATGTTAGCTGGACGCATATCTGAGCAAGCATTAACTATTTTTGGCGGTTGTTTGTTTTTGTTATTCGGACTAATGGCGTGGTGGGAAGGACTTAATTAGAGGGGCTAGGAGCGAGGGGTGAGGGGCTAAGGCTTGGAGAAGGAGTTGCGAGTTGATTAATTCGCTCTTTGTATTGAGCGGGGGCTAATCCTGCAGCATTATCAAATAAGGGTTTAGCTTCCTCATTTTTGCCTTGTTGCTGTAATGCCATAGCTTTTGCTAATACTGGACGAAAATCTTGTTTGTTATTACTAATCAGTTCGTCGTAGATAGCGATCGCCTCATTGTAATTTTGCTGCGTGGCATAGACTTGAGCTAAAAGTAGCCTGACACCATTAATATCTACACTACCAGGCTGATTTTGATTAGCTTCTGGAGCATTCGAGAGGGTGTTTTGGAGTAAAGCAACTGCCTCCATTGGACGTTGTTCGCGTAACTGGACATTGGCTAGTCCTTCAAGCGCTGGGAGATTACCTGGATTTGCATTGAGAATCGAGCGATACGCCGCAGCTTCACCTTCGCGATCGCCTAGCCTTTGCTTAACTTCCGCCAACAGTAAGCCATATTGTGTTTCTGCCGGATTCAATGCGACCAATTTTTCGAGGGGATCAACAGTCCCTTTAAGATCCAATAGTTGAATTCGTGCTTCGACTAATCCCCGTAATGCTGTTTGATTTTCTGGTTCGCGCTGCAAAACGACTTCATAGCCTCGTGCAGCTTCTTCAAGTTGTTTTTGACCTTGGTTGGTTACAGATGTTTCGCTTACTGGTTGACTGGCGCGAAATGCGGTGCTGATCAAAGGAATCATTGAAAACCCAACGAAGGCAATGATTGCCAGCACCAGAACTACACTAATAAACCAGCGTCTACGCGGTTGAGACACAAAACTGCCTTGAACTCTAAATCTAAAATAATATTATTTGTGATGAATAAGAGAATTACTGAAAATTGCTTTAACTTTGCCGAAGCTTTCTAGACTAACGAGTTAAAATAGCTGCAATATTATTTAAGTAGGTGCTCAAAACAAGTCTCAACAATATTCTGTGGAAACGTGCTGTGGGATAGAGTTTGAAATTAATGAATGCTGGCAACGATATGCAAAACCTTCGGATAATGTCCGGAATGTGACAGCTGTACTTTGTTTGGTTACTGGAGGCTATGTAGCTATGCTATGCTTCGCACACTGGAGTTTGCACAGTGCATTTTAGCTACTTTTTGTTGCTAAGAAGCACAACACTTGTGTACTTCCTAACAGTCTACAGGTAACGTGCAAGTGCCAAATATAATCTCAAGTTGGATGTGTCTCCGCCGCAAGGAGTTTTTATGAATTCCTCCGTTAATCCGTTTTCCGAATCATCCAATGCTGCCTTTGACTCTGTGTCAACTGAATCTCAGGCAGAAATTGGGGGTGAATCATCACCAACTGTAACAGATGCTGTAGAAACATCAGTCAATCGACAGCAACCAATTCCGCCTCCGAGTGAACCAATGCAGTATCGAGCAATTGGTTTGGTTCGGAGTAGATATGTTCCCAGTGCCGAACAGTTCACTAAAGGCATACTGTTGACAAGTGAGGGAATTGAAATTGATGCTGTTCTTTTAGGAAGAGTTATGAGCTTGGTGAGGAATCACCTCGATTTATCCCAAGAACATTTATGGGTGGTTTATCCGCGTACGCAACAAAAAGAAGGTACTTTACACCTGCAAGTTGTTGGTGTGTGGGAACCAGATAAGTTAGCGAAACAAAGTCAAAATCAGGATTCCGAGATTGGGGATCAGGAAAATGAATTTTCTGCGTTAGAACCACCTCGCCCTTCAGATTTAGTAGAAGATGGTTATTTCTCAGTGCGAGGTGAAATTGTTTATCAGTCTGCGCCCGATCAACACTTCATTGTGAAAATTAAGCAGGCTCCGCGCAAAGATTCGGATAAGCCCAAATATTTTAAGTTAAAACTTAGCGGCGATCTCGCAAGTAAAGCTGTTGGTCAATTTTGGGACTTACACGCGCAAAGGCAAGAGAAAGATTTGGTACTTAAAGAGGGAAGTGCGATCGCGATTCTGCCATCGAAGCCTAAATTAAAGCGCGGTGGTAGTCCTCGTAAAGGAGGTTATCCACTTCCTAAACGTAATTCAGATCCACCACGCCCAGTGCGTAAATCTCTAGACGCCAAGCCAGTAGCACGACCTGTTCCAAAATCCTCGGTTCCTAAACCAATCAAGCGCCCGAAGCCACCAAACTAGAGAGAGGGACAGAGAGTAAGCGGGTGGTAGGGTAGTTGGGATTGAGAGTATGAGGGTTGAAGGGTATCTCTACTACTCGAACACTCTTCCACTATTCACTCGCTCCTCACTCCGGACTTCGTCCCGCTGCGCTAACGCCCCTGACTCCTCTTTCACTCCAAAGCAACTTGTGCGCCCCAAATGTCTTGAGGAAGAAAAGAGCGTTCTTTAGGGATTGGTGCAACTGGCTCAGCAAGAGTAAATTTTCCTGCTTCAATCCACTGTTTGAGGGCGATCGTGACTTGACGTGATAAAAATAAACTGGCTAGGGGAGCAACGCGCACAGGTTTCCCTTCAATCGCGATCCGCCCAGATTTAAGCTGTGCGTAACTGACCAAACCAAAGGTAGGACGCACGCGACGTGGAATCGAAAAGTCTACTATCGGAGCTACTAAGTCGTTGTCTTGAACTGCACAGCGGGCAACGACTTCCTCATTTAAAACGGGTAAGGGTACTCCAACGCCGATCATAAGAGAAGGACCATAGCTTTTAAAATAGCAGCCACGTACCCAACGGGCATCCATTTGTTTGGCATCACCGATCAAAGCTAAAGTTGCCGCAGGACCTATCGGTGTGTCGTTTGGGAGGCGCTTTTGTAAAGGAAAGTGTTGTGTCCCTTCCCAAGCAACATAGCCAATCCCACCACCTAAAAAAATTCGCGTACCAATCCCAATCAATTGTAAATTCGGGTCGTTCAATAGTGGAGAAAGCGCCCCAGGGTTAGAGTAAACAGCATTACCTAACCGAGGTTGTAGCGGTCCTAGATACGTGTGTAAAGGGCGATCGCCGCCATTAACTCCCACAATAAAATTTTGATATAGATTTCGAGGATTAAATAAATAAAACTGGTTAATTGTATCGCGGGTAATCGTCGTTTCAAACGTCGCACGCGGATAACAATCAGTGACTTGTCCTAAAGCACGTAGCTGAATCGGTAATCCAGCAATCAAATCGGAAATAACATGACCTCCGCCTTTTTCTCGCACTTCTTCACCATCAATTGCCTCAACTGCTTGAGTTGCACCTAAATAGAGATCTACGGCTCCAAAGCCTGAATAGGCAGGAACGCCATCCAACCAACAGCGACGAATTTTAATTGGGGGATCGGTATGTCCTAAATTGATAATTGCTCCCGATGATTCCATCGGCTCGAATGTGCCAGTAGTAATGACATCTACTTCTTTTGCGGCTTGAGTAACGCCGACTTCGGCAACTCGTGCTTTCAATTCCTCAACTGTCAACACCGCTGCACTTTGACGAGCAATTTTTTCATTAATTTCGGCAATTGTACGCATGGCAGTTGAGAGCAAAAGTAGAGATTGAGATGCTTTGAGAAGGCTATCAATTATTAGCCTACACGTTGGGGCGATCGCAAACCATTTAGAAGCTTTCTAGAAGAATAGAGACAAACTCATGATAAGTTGAGAAGATATCTCAATTAGCTGAAAATGCTTTAATAATGGCAATTATCCTTTCACAAAGTAGCTACTGGGAGCTATTTGAGGACACTGTAGAAGTCGAAACCAATGTTCATGCAGTTGATGAATTCGATACTATTTGGAAATATCCGCAGCAGCTTGGTCAAGGATATTGGCGAGATATTGTCCTTGGTGAAGGATTATCATTAACGATCGCAGACTATCAACCACACGATGACATCATTTCTGCAGCACCCGAACGCCAACACCCTTTAGAGTACACCTTCTATCTTGCCGGCGGTGAGGGGTGTAATGATTGCTTTGTGCGTGCTGGGCAATATACGCTATGTGGTAGTGGAGTTGCCCCCAAAGAAGATTGCTACTCCTCTGCTCAAAACCGATGCTTTATTGTTAATGCACACATTGCACCTGCCCTGTTTCAATCATTTTTGGAGCCTACCAAGGAACTGCCACAGGAGTTTAAGCATTTGCTGCGTGATTTGCATCAAGAATACAGTATTAGTTTTGGCAAAACTACCGCACAAATGCACCTAGTTTTGCAACAAATTTTACAGTGCCCTTACCACGGTTTCATGAAACGCATATATCTCGAAAGTAAGATTTGGGAGCTAATCGTGTTGCTGCTTGACCAACTAAAACCACAAAAACAGCAAAAATCTACTACACTAAAATCTGACGATATTGAGCGCATTTACCAAGCGCAAGCAATTTTATTACAGCAACTTAGTAATCCACCTTCTTTAATTGAGCTAGCCCGTAAAGTGGGTCTGAATGACTGCACGTTGAAGCGGGGATTTCGCCAAGTTTTCGGCAAAACGGCATTTGCGTATTTACATCATCACCGATTAGAACAAGCGAAGCAACTGTTAGCACAAGGAGATATGAGTGTTGCAGAAGTTGCCCTTAGTGTAGGATTTGCCGATCGCAGCTACTTCACAACAGCTTTTCGCAAGCAATATGGCTGTAATCCAGGCGCTTACCGACGGCGATAAGTATCAAAAAATTCCGTCTACCCTACAAAAAAATTCCGTTTAGCCAACATCTGACTCGCGATCGCAATGGTTCATCACTGTAAGCTAATTGAGAATTCCTCTTGCTTGAGTGATGACGCAACTACGACAAATTGTATTAATTATTAGTATTCTGCTGTTGGTATTATCACCAAAGGCGCGGGCGGAAATTTCTAGAGATAGCCAGCCGCAACACATCGGGCAACGATCGCCGTTACCATTATTGACTCCTAATACCCCAAATCAAATTACAGGAGTGCAATTAAAATCAACCGATGCAGAAATTGAGGTGATTTTAATCAGTTCGCAGCAACTGCAACCAGTCACAACCTCAGTTGTTGGCAATGCGTACATTGTCGAGATACCTAATGCAGTGCTCGTTTTAGCCGATGGTGAGGAATTTCGCACGCTAGATCCAAGTGCAGGAATTGCAGAAGTCACAGTCACAAATTTACCCAATAATCGCGTTCAAGTTGCGATCGCGGGAGTAAACGAGCCTCCCACTGTTGCTATCAGTAGCGATCCTCAAAGCTTGGTATTAAGCGTTACGCCTGTTGCCGAAGAAACCATCGAAATTCTTGTTACTGGCGAACAAACTCAGGGCTATATTGTCCCCAATGCGTCAACAGCAACGCGCACAGATACACCATTGCGTGACATTCCGCAATCGATTCAAGTCATTCCGCAACAAGTGCTAGAAGATCAACAAGTAATTCGTCTTGATGAAGCACTGCGTAATGTTAGTGGTATTGTTCCAGGTGACAACTTTGCCGGAACGCGCGATCAGTTTATTATTCGCGGTTTTTCACAATTCAATACATTTCGCGATGGCGTGCGCGATAGCCGTAATATTCTCCAAGAAACAACCAACATCGAACGCATTGAAGTTCTCAAAGGTCCAGCGTCGGTTTTATTTGGCAACTTAGAGCCAGGGGGAATTATTAATATCATTCCCAAAAGACCTTTACGCGACCCGTTCTACGCGGCTGAAGTACAAGTAGGGTTTGGTCTCATTCGACCGCAAATTGACGTTTCTGAACCATTAAATGCTGAGCGATCGCTGCTTTATCGCTTGAATCTTGCCTATGAACGCGCCCAAGGCTTTCGCGACTTTGAACAAGATATCGAGCGCGTGTTTATTGCTCCCGTGTTTTCCTGGGCGATTAGCGACAATACTAATCTCTTGCTTGAGTTTGAATATCTCCGCGATGAAAGACCTTTTGATCGGGGCTTAGTTGCCATTGATGACACTGTTGCCGATATTCCTATAAACCGCATTTTAGGCGAACCTGATGATTTTAGACGCAATGAAGCGGTGAGTGCTGGATACGCACTTGAACATCGCTTGAGCAACAATTGGCAGATCCGTAATGCATTTCGCTTTTCAGCATCAGATACACTCGACTTCAAAGCTGACCCTGATAGTTTAGACGAAACTACTGGAGAACTTTCGCGGACTTTTAGTTCTAACGATGACTTGCGTGAAACTTATGAGTTACAAACTGCGTTGCTAGGGCAATTTACAACAGGTGAAATCGCGCATCAAGTCGTGTTTGGTGTAGATTTATCTCGTGTCTTCTCTCAAGGGACAAATCGCTTACTGCCTGAGGGTGAGACTCCTAGCATTAATATCTTTGCTCCAGTTTATGATGCGATCGCGCCGACACTCAATGACTTAACCGAGTTGGGTCGAGATAGTAGATCGCAAGTAGATTCATTAGGAATTTACCTGCAAGATCAAGTCAGTATTCTTGATAACTTGAAACTACTTGTTGGCGGTCGCTTTGATGTTGTTGAACAAGACAGTGTCTTTAACGATTCTCCTTCAGCACGCCGCGACGATGTTTTTAGTCCCCGCGTTGGATTAGTCTATCAACCGATCGATCCAATTTCACTTTACACCAGCTACAGTCAATCGTTTGCACCCAACTTTGGTACTACCGCCGATGGTACGTCCTTAGAACCCGAACGCGGGACGCAATATGAGATTGGTGTGAGAGCAGAGTTACTAGAGGGTAAGTTAATTTCAAATCTCGCTTTCTACGAACTGACAAAAACAAACATTGCCACATCAGACCCCAACGATCCTACTTTTAGTTTTTACATTCCGATCGGCGAACAACGCAGTCGCGGTATTGAACTCGATATTGGCGGTGAAATTCTTCCAGGCTGGAACGTCATTGCATCTTATGCTTACACTGATGCTGTCATTACAACAGGGACTTTTGGGATTCCTGATGGCAACTTACCTGCAAACGTTCCGCAACATAGCGGTAGTTTATGGACAACCTATGAAATTCAGCGCGGTAATTTACAAGGCTTAGGCTTTGGTTTTGGTTTATTTTTTACTGGAGCGCGACAAGGAGATAATGAAAATACTTTTGAGCTACCAGGTTATCTGCGTACCGATGCAGCAGTGTATTACCGACAAGACAACTGGAGAGTAGCGCTGAATTTACGCAACTTATTTGATGTTGCCTATTTTGAAGGTGTTGAATACGGACGAACGACGATTAAGCCTGGTGCGCCTTTTACAGTAGTCGGATCAATTGCGATTGAGTTTTGAGCATGAATTACTGTAAGCGTTGGCAAGCATTGATTCTGTTTTTTATCAGCGTTTGCATTAGTTTATTTGTAGCTTGTACACACAATACTGATACCGTCAAAAATGTTTCTACACCATCTGCTGTCCGCCTTGTTAAACACGCGATGGGAGAAACACTAGTACCTGCAAATCCTCAACGGATTGTCACGCTTGATAGTTATACCCTAGAAGCCGTATTAGCACTCAATATAAAACCGATAGGCGCAGCACGAACCGACTGGGACCATTTGCGCGATCGCCTCGTTGGAGTGGCAAATGTAGGACTTTCTGGAGAACCAAGCTTAGAGAAAGTTCTCGCGCTTAAGCCTGATTTGATTTTGGGCAATTCTTACCAGCAATCAGTCTACAACCAACTATCACAAATTGCCCCAACAGTTCTTGCCAAGTTTGAAAATAGTAGCGATTGGAAAGAAATCTTGACGTTGGTTGCGCAGGCATTAGGAACAACCACAAGCCCCCTCATGGAGCAATATTATGCCCGACTAGAAGATTTCAAGACACGCATGGGCGTTCGCCTCAATCAGCTTGAGGTATCAGTCATCACTGTTCCACCGGATGGTGGTTTCTACATTTACGGTAACGATACTTTCTCTGGCACAATTCTTGCTGATGCAGATTTACGTCGCCCAAAAGCACAACAAAACGCTGCTACAACATCTCTAAGGCTATCACGCGAACACTTAAGCAAAGCTGATGGCGATGTCATTTTTTTGTGGAATTACAGTAGCCCTGACGAGCAAGGCGCACAAATCCAAGCTACAGCAAAACTCAAAGCCGATCTCTTGTGGCAACAATTAAATGCTGTCAAGCAAGGCAAAGTGTACGAAGTGCCGCACTACTGGATCGGCACAGGTCCGATTGCTGCCAACTTAGTGATTGATGATTTGTTTACCTACTTACTCGAACTCAAAAAGTGAATATGGATAAACTAACACTGCGCAATTGCCGCTTTTGTACCGAGGTTGCGAAACAAAATGGCGAAGACCCGATTGGGACAACGGAAACTTATGACCATTGGTTAATCTTTGAATTACCGCTACCTTGGGCAAAAACAATTTGGATGGAACCGAATCCCGTACCGCAACATATCCACGAAGCACTAGCGGTCATTTGGCAAGAAGATATTCGATTAAGACCTTTGGCGATCGCTCCTGATCGTGAATATTCCCAACCGCACCTTATGCGCGTGCTGTATTACCACAAACCTGCGGGAGCATTTGCACGGTTAACTAAGTATGAGTATCTTTTACCTCTTGATGCCGTAGCACCGCTGATCTTTGCTTTATTTAAACAGCCGCAACAACTTGCGACATTTGCTGCCTATCAACAAAAGACACAACACATCCGCGATTTACTTGTGTGTACTCATGGTAACGTTGATGCTGCTTGTGCTCGGTTTGGCTATCCAATTTATCGACAGTTACGCCAGCAGTACGCTTCACAAAACCTACGCGTGTGGCGATGTAGTCATTTTGGCTATCACCAATTTGCACCAACCCTACTTGATATGCCAGAAGGACGCTGCTGGGGACAGCTTGAGCCAGATGTGCTAGAACTTCTTATCCGTCGTAGTAGTTCAGTAACAGGGTTACGTTCTTATTACCAAGGGTGGGCTGGATTGACAAAGTTTGAACAAATTGCTGAACGCGAGATTTTGATGCTTGAAGGTTGGGCGTGGTTGGATTATCTCAAGCAAGGCAAAGTGTTGGCAGTAGATGAAATTCATATTGAGCCGGAGTGGGCAGAAATTCAAATTGATTTTGCATCCTCCGGTGGTAGTATTTTTGGAGCTTATCAAGCACGAATTGAGGTCAGCGGTCAGGTAACAACTGCTTGGTGGACATCAACCTATGACGATGATGAACCGTTGGTACAAGTGAAGCAGTATCGCGTCAGTCGTTTAGTTAAAGTTATTTGACGATCTATGACTTAGAAGATTGTTGTTGGAAGCGTTGAAATAAAGCGATCGCCATAAATATACTTGGCAGTAAAACAACAATCAATGCAGTTGTTGATGTCGGTGAGAGTGGTAGATATAGACCACCATACTTAATCAAAACTGATATGAAAGCAGACAACAGAAGCACCTTAAAAATAAATCCAGTCTGATTCATGAATTAGGCTAAGTAGTTGAGGAACTTCTATTTTAATCTGGCAATAGTTTTAAAAGTTTTTTGTTTTGAATTAAGAATATTTCAATCATTATTCTTAAAGAGGAATTTTGTAAAGCTGTATGAAAGCAGATAGCTCTGCTTTTGTGCATTTTAAGGTGTGGATTTTGCGGTGGGAAGTTAAGTAAACACCGAACTAGTACGGCGATCCCCAACTTTTACAATAACTTTAGAGCCATTTAGTTTAGTTTAAGCTCTAACGCTTAGTAAGTTAATGTTTTACCTGCCGGTATCATTATTACTATTTCTAGTCTTGTTGCTGTTACTGCCATTTGTGTGGTTTACGTTGGCAGTTGATGTTGTCAGGTTAGCAGTAGCCAAGCTGGGATTTGCACCCGATGTCGCAGTATTGTTGCTAGCTGCGGTCATTCTCGGCAGTACAATCAACATTCCTCTTTACAAAGTGGCTGCTCCGCAAACTACTGCAGATAATTTAACTCAGTTGTGGTTACAGGAGTATTGGGGTATTCCTCTCAAACGCATGAAACGTTCTACTGTAGTAGCGGTTAATGTAGGAGGCGGCGTTATTCCGGTTGGATTAGCACTGTATCAATTTACGCAAGGTGATGTATTAGCAATTTTGTTAGTGACTGCCATTGTTACATTAGTTAGTTACTACGCAGCGCGAGTTGTTCCAGGGATTGGTATTCAGATGAATCCTTTACTCGCACCTTTAACAGCTGCTTTATCGGCAATGGTACTAGCGACAGCCCATGCTGCACCTGTTGCTTTTGCAGGTGGAATCTTAGGCACTTTGATTGGTGCTGACTTACTGCATCTCAAAGACATTCAATCAATGAGTTCTGGTGTTTTAAGTATTGGTGGTGCAGGAGTATTTGATGGTATTACTTTGTGTGGTTTATTTGCTTTGCTCTTGACATAAATCAGAGGTCAGGAGTCAAGGTTACTTGATTATTCCCATAATTACAAAGACAAAACCTCACTTTCATAGAATTTCTGATCTATATTGTCCTAACCTTTGAACTATAGGTCTGATCGCGCCCTCTGACCTCTGATTCCTGACCTCCGACCCCTTTTCATATTAGGAGAATCTATTGAAATGCCTGTCGAAACTAACAATAATAAACGCTCAAAAAAACCACCCCAAACACGGCAATTTGGAGGCAGTTTACTCATTTTATTTACAATACTTTTGCTGCTAAATTTTATTGTGCCGAGCTTTGGTCCTCGTTTACCGCAAGTGCCTTACAGTGACTTTATTACGCAAGTAGAAGCAGATCGAGTCGAACGGGCAATTGTGGGAAGCGATCGCATTGAATTTGCCCTCAAATCTGAAGCAGAAGGAGATCAAGCATTTACCACGACACCGATCGCAATTGACCTCGATTTACCTAAAATTCTCCGCGAACATAATGTTAAATATGCAGCTCCAGCACCAAATAATAATGGTTGGATTGGAACTATCTTAAGTTGGGTGATACCACCATTAATTTTCTTTGGAATTTGGGGATTTTTGATTAATCGTCAAGGTGGCGGTCCTGCTGCATTAACTGTTGGTAAAAGTAAAGCTCGTATTTATTCAGAAGGAACGACTGGAGTTAAGTTTAGTGATGTTGCGGGTGTTGAAGAAGCGAAACAAGAAGTTCAAGAAGTTGTTGATTTCTTAAAAAATGCAGGCAAGTATACCAAACTAGGAGCTAAGATTCCTAAAGGAGTTTTACTGGTAGGACCTCCAGGAACAGGTAAAACACTTTTAGCAAAAGCGATCGCTGGTGAAGCGAGTGTTCCTTTCTTTAGCATTTCTGGTTCTGAATTTATTGAGTTATTTGTCGGCGTTGGTGCAGCAAGAGTCCGTGACTTGTTTGAACAAGCGAAGCAACAAGCCCCTTGTATTGTCTTTATCGACGAGTTAGATGCTTTGGGTAAGTCGCGTGGCGGTGCGAATGGCTTTGTTGGCGGTAACGACGAACGCGAACAAACACTCAACCAACTTTTAACCGAAATGGATGGTTTTGATGCAAATACTGGCGTGATCATCATTGCAGCAACAAACCGTCCTGAAATTCTAGACCCTGCATTACGCCGCCCTGGTAGATTTGACCGTCAAGTTGTTGTCGATCGTCCTGATAAAGTTGGTCGCGAAGCGATTCTCAAAGTTCATGCACGGAATGTCAAGTTAGCAGATGATGTCGATCTCCTCACCGTTGCAGGACGTACGCCAGGATTTGCTGGTGCAGATTTAGCAAATTTAGTCAATGAAGCCGCATTACTTGCTGCTCGCCAAAATCGCGAAGCTGTGGCAATGAGTGACTTTAATGAAGCAATCGAGCGTGTTGTTGCTGGATTGGAGCGGCGATCGCGCGTTCTTAATGAAAATGAGAAAAAGACGGTTGCCTATCATGAAGTTGGTCATGCCATTATCGGCGCTTTAATGCCTGGCGCGGGTAAAGTTGAGAAAATCTCTGTGGTTCCTCGTGGTGTGGGTGCGTTGGGTTATACCGTACAAATGCCAGAAGAAGACCGCTTTTTGATGATTGAGGATGAATTGCGCGGTCGGATCGCAACACTACTGGGTGGACGTTCAGCAGAAGAATTGATTTTTGGCAAAGTCTCTACAGGTGCAAGTGATGATATCCAAAAAGCAACTGATTTGGCAGAACGCGCTGTAACGCTTTATGGAATGAGTGATGAGTTGGGTCCTGTTGCTTTTGAGAAAATTCAACAAGAGTTCTTAGGCGGTTTTAGTAATCCACGTCGTTCGGTTAGCCCAAAAGTTGCAGAAGAAATTGATCGCGAAGTTAAGGGAATTGTTGATGGAGCACATCATATCGCTTTGAGCATTTTGGCTCAAAATCGCGATCTGTTGGAGGAAACTGCTCAGATTTTGTTGCAGCAAGAAATCCTCGAAGGGAAACAACTCCACGCCCAACTAAATAAAGTACAAGCACCATCAGAGTTAGATGAGTGGCTGCGTACAGGGAAGTTATCTCCTGATAAGCCGTTAATGCAATCTGTTTTGGTGTAGTTAAATTTCTCTTGTCTTTAAATAGACCTCCTGCATGAATCACAGATGCCCTACGACTGAAGTCAGGGCTATCCAAGCAAAGTGTACCTTCGTACACTCAAATAAGCCTTTTAGCAGTAAGTCCACGGAAGTGGACTTTATTTATTTAGCTTGCGAATGAATTCGCAAGCGCATTTACACAGAATGTCTAATGAATCAAGAGACTTTCCTGACCCCTTCAGAGGTCAATCTTCTCTATCCAACCGCTGAATTCGTCGCTGTAACTCAACTTCTTGCGAACTACAAATTGTTTCTAAATCAACAACTCGTTGTTCTAAATTTTTAATACTATTTGTTAAGTTATCATTTAATTCTCGATTTCCACGCCAGACGGCAACTGTACCAATAGCTGCACTTGCCACTACTGCTAACGGTAAAATTGGACCACTTCTCGTCGCAGGAGCTAATGGAATGCAAATTGCTAGCATCCCTGTGGTGAAGCCCCAAATTTGTTTAGTCGCTGAAACACGGATATCTGTTTCGGTATTATGCGCCATAAGCTAAATAATATGACTTTGAATAGTTTTTATTGATTAGGTTCAAGATACAGATAGTGTTTAATACAATCTTGTCAGTTTGAATTCCGCAGTATCAATGTTGTTTAGCAAGACTTTATATAAATACACTCTATCTTTAGATTAATCTCTCTGGATAGATGACCGATATAAATAAAGTTTTAAAAATAGTATTTATAAGTAAACTTAATTAATAAGCAGGGTTGATTCTGCTTTTCAGTACAGCGTAATCGGCTTTTTAGCCAGTGGTACTATTTTGCTCAGGTAGCATAAAGCAATCTCTCTGTGGTTGTTTGTGATAGTTGCAACCTGTCCTGGGCTGCTTGAGTATTGAATGTCTAGTGAATAATAATCATTTTCACAAAGAAAATTGACTCCACTATTTTAGCTGTACTGCAATGTTGTTTTGTACACGAAAAGTAAAAGTGGAGGGGGCTTTTAAGCTGCAATTATGACACCTGGTGTATTAATTTTGATTGCGATGCTCGGCATCGCCTTACTACTATTTCTCGTCATGGGGTTAAGGCTACAAGCTTTTGTAGCTTTGCTATTAAGCAGTTTATTTGTCGCAATTGCCGCAGGGATACCTTTAAACGAGATTGCCAGCACAATTCAACAAGGTATGGGGAACACCCTGGGATTTATTGCGATTGTCGTTGGTTTAGGGACAATGTTCGGCGAGATGCTGCGGGTATCTGGCGGTGCGGAACAATTAGCAAATACTCTAGTCAGAAGGTTTGGACAAGACCGCGCGCAATGGGCATTAGGCTTGACAGGATTTTTAGTGGCAATTCCTGTCTTTTTTGATGTTGGTTTGATTATTCTGATTCCGCTTGTCTACAGCTTAGCTCAACGTACTGGAAAGTCTTTGCTGTATTACGCAATTCCCTTAACTGCAGGCTTAGCAATTACTCACAGCTACATTCCACCGACTCCAGGTCCTGTTGCAGTTGCCTCTTTAATTAATGCAGATCTTGGTTGGGTCATTTTGTTTGGTGCGATCGCTGGTTTACCAGCAATGGTCATTGGAGGTGTCTTCTTTGGTAAGTACATCGGAGGCAAAATTCATGTAAAAGTACCGGAGTATATGCTCATTGACGCACCCCATAAGGAAGAAGTCAAAGATCCACCGCCATTTGGCACAGTCGTTGCCATCATTGGCATTCCACTGTTATTAATTCTTCTCAACACAGTTTCTGGCATTTTGCTACCAGAAGGCAATTTTATACGTAACTTCCTAGGGTTTTTAGGACATCCCTTCACAGCATTGCTACTAGCGGCATTAGCCTCATTTTATTTGTTGGGAACTCAACGCGGTTATACGCAAGACGAAATTCAAACAATTGCCACAAAATCTCTCGAACCAGTCGGACTGATTATTTTAGTTACAGGTGCTGGTGGTGTCTTTGGTAGAGTCTTAGTAGAAAGTGGCGTTGGTGATGCATTAGCAGGTGTGATGGCTGCATCAAATTTACCAATTATACTACTAGCTTTCTTAATTGCTACTGCTGTACGAGTTTCGCAAGGTTCAGCTACAGTATCAATGGTGACAGCTGCAGGAATTATGGCACCTGCAATTGAGGCGGGTAATTATTCTGCACCAATGGCGGGGTTAATTACAATTGCGATCGCATCTGGTGCGACGGTACTTTCCCACGTTAATGATTCGGGTTTTTGGTTGGTAAGCCGTTATCTTGGTTTATCTGAGAAAAACACACTGCGTTCTTGGACAGTCATGGAAACAATTATTGGTTTAGTGGGGTTTCTTATCGTGTTCTTGATTAGCTTTTTTGTGTAACCACCTCTAGTCACTAACCACTAAATCTATGAGTCAAAATTACTTTATTGGTGTTGATCTTGGTACTACGAGTACAAAAGCAATTGTTTTTTCGACTTCTGGTGCAATTAAAGGTATGGGTAATCGGGGATACAAAATTATTGTCCCCAAACCCACCTGGGCAGAACAAGATCCTGAAGCAATTTTTTCTGCAGTAATTGCAGCAGTATGCGAAGCGGTAGAGGCTGCGGAGATACCAAAATCTGCGATCGCCGCATTAGGGTTTAGTGCAGCAACACACAGTTTAATTGCCGTTGATGCCAAAAACTATCCTTTAACAAATGCCATCATTTGGGCAGATAATCGTAGTATTAATCAGACAGAACAACTCAAGCAACAAGATATCAAACACGATCTTTACTTGCGAACTGGAAGCCCAATTCATCCAGTTTCCGTTGTCACTAAACTGATGTGGATGCGCGAATCGAACCCAGCGATTTTTGAGAAAGCTGCTAAATTTATCTCAATCAAAGAGTATGTTTTCTATCAGTTATTTGAACGCTACGTTATCGATTACTCGATCGCTTCGGCGACAGGGTTACTGAATTTAAAACAGCTAGATTGGGATGCAGAGGCGCTTGAACTCGCAGGAATACGTTCTGAAAAGTTGAGTGAATTAGTTTCTCCCACTCACGTTTTGCGTGGGATGAAGACACGTCATGCAGATGCAATGCGGATTGCACCGGATACCCCTGTTGTCATTGGCGCAAATGACGGAGTTTTAGCAAATTTGGGAGTCGGGGCGATCGCTAAAGGCGAAGTTGCAATTACGATTGGTACAAGTGGCGCGGTGCGTACAGTGGTTGACACTCCGCTGACGGATGAGAAAGAAAGAACGTTTTGTTACGCTTTAACTGAAAAACACTGGGTCATCGGTGGACCAACAAACAATGGTGGGATTGTTTTACGGTGGTTTCGCGATAATTTTTGTGCGCCAGAAGTTGAAACAGCAAAACAATTGGGAGTAGATCCTTACGATTTGATGATTGAAGCCGCAATGGAGGTTTCCCCAGGCGCTGAAGGTTTACTATGTTTACCGTATTTATCGGGAGAACGCGCACCCTATTGGAATGCCAAAACACGGGGTTTATTTTTCGGTGTTGGGCTGCATCATGGGCGATCGCATTTTATCCGTGCGATTATGGAAGGCATTTTATTTAATGTTTACAGCGTGAATGTTGCTTTGCAAGAACTCACTGGAGATATCAAAGAGATTCGCGCTTCCGGTGGTTTTGCCCGTTCGACTCCTTGGCGACAGATGATGGCAGATTTGTTTGGTATTGAGGTATTAATGCCAGAAGTTTATGAAGGTAGTGGATTTGGTGCGGCGGTGTTGGCAATGTATAGTGTAGGTGCGATCGCAGATTTGACTGACGTGCAAAAATTAATTCGGATTACCTATCGCCATAAACCTAATTCACATTTAGTCAGCACTTACCACAATTTGTTTCCACTATACGAGCGCTTGTATCAAAATTTGGAAAATGAGTTTAATGCGATCGCAGATTATCAAAGCCAAGCAATTAAAGAGAATTAGAGTTTAGAGGCTAAGTTCAGTGAAGTTCCTCTGATGTCCTAGCGTGAAGCGAAGCTATCCCGAAAAGAATCGCGCCACCTGTTTAAACAATCAACAGCTGTTTTTGCATACATTTTAATCGTGTCTTACTAAGATGGCGTGGTAAAGTTTTGCCTCTTCTAATCTTTCCGCCCGAGTGGGAAGCACTCCAACTATAAATTCACCTATCCAGGAATAATACGCTAGTCGCGCCCGCGCCATTGCCTCAACTGTTGGGAAACCCATCTGCAAAAACAAGGCTTGCATATAGTTTATACGACGCAGATCTATACGGGCGATCGCCGCAGCAGATCTTGTATCATTTGCAGCCCAGTTTCTTATTGCTTTCTCTAGTTGACCATCATCCTGAAATGCAATTTGAAACAAGTTAAATAACTTTGCACTAGCATTTCCTCCAGACGCTTCTACCTGATTGATGATATCGTCTGTCTCGCGGACTTCCCACTCTTGCAACATTGCCATTAACAGGTCTTCCCGATTTTTGAAATGCCAATAAAAGCTTCCTTTTGTCACCTGCATCAACTTTGCTAGAGGTTCCACTCGCACCGCTTCGATCCCACTGGTAGCTAAAACCTTCAGCCCCATAGTCAACCAGTCGTGTCGCCCTAACTTTTGTGGTATTTCCATACGCCAACGTATTGACAACTATTTATTTACCAACTATAGTTTTAACATACGCAACCGTACGGATAATTAATGCGTTTCTGCTTTTAGCTGTCTGCACAGTATTAATCCAAATAGCTTTTAGTTCCAAGCTGGAGAAATCGAGATGGAAACATTTGAAATAACAAGCAAATCAAGTACCATGCTGAAAGTAAGTGGATACTGGTTAATAACCACAACTATTATTCATGTTATAGTAGGTTTTCTGGTCTTCCGCGAACCGCTTGCTGAAATAGCTTTCAACGGATGGTTTAATACAGTTGCACCCGACCCTTTTAATCCTTATTTCGACCGAGAAGATGCTTTTTGGTTTATGATGGTCGCACCATTCATCTTCATAATTGGGCAACTTTGTTTTTGGGCAAAGTCTCGACAAATGACTCTTCCTGCATTTCTCGGTTGGACGATACTTGCAACTGCAACAGTTGGGTGTTTTCTAGAACCTATTTCTGCTTTCTGGCTGCTGATACCACCAAGCTTGCTGATTCTCTCTGCATCGCGACAAGCTAGGATTCAGTCTGCTAAATCTAACCAGCCTTCTGAGATGCTGTAGCATTTACCTCGACTAACACGATTGCTGCAACAACTGCTTACCTATAACGCTTCACGAGTGCGATCGCTGATCTGACTGAGGCGCAAAAATTAATTCGCATTTAGTCAGCATCTACCACGATCTGTTTCCGTTGTACAAATGCTTGTATCAAATTTCAGTGTCCGAAGGTACACTTTACCTGGGTAGCCCTGACTTCAGTCGGAGGGCTTCATTTTTTGATGAAATTGAAAATGCGATCGCCTATGATATGTTTGTAGTTTTCGGCAATAAAGATAGCGTAATTGAGTCATTAATATTACACATATAGCAAGTGTATTCCCAAGATGATTTTTCTATTGTTTGAATTGAGCAAAAAGTTTCAGTTCATTTCCAACAAAGAGAAAAAGATGAAAATTTTGTGGAAAAACTTACTAATTAAAACAGTACTTTGGCTCGTTGTAGAAGTCATTTTAACCTTGCTGGGACTTGATAACATTGCTGACTACAGCGAGTTTGTCTTCGGGCAAGATGACTCAACAACAAGCTACATTCAGCCAGCTACTTATCAGAATTCCTTTTACTGCGCGTGATGCTGTCACTATTGATGCAAAGGACAGTGGCAATCCTACTAACATCAATAGTATCGTCTCTATAGATGCTGTATGTAACGGCGGTAATATTACTGTTAAGGCACGATCGCTCTTGTTGATAGATGGTAGAGAATTATTCGCTAGTACCTACGGGCAGGGTGATGCTGGAAGTATTCAGGTCAATGCTACTGAGTTTGTGAGCATTTCTGGAATTGATTCTGCGAACGGATACTCAAGTAGATTATTTGCCAGCACTGAAGATAGCTCCACAGGCACGGGTGGTGAGATCACAATCTCTGCTAGTAATATCCGTCTACGCGGTGATAGTGACATTAGAACAGATCTCACTAGTAGTGCAGGAAGTGGCGGTAACATTAACCTTACGGCTAACTCAATCATTGCGTTTGATGATAGTGATATTTTGGCATTTGCACCTGAAGGTCAAGGAGGTAACATTACGCTGAACACACCTGTCTTTTTTGGTTTTGGCTATCGCCCTGGTGCTTCAGAAACTAATTATGCAATTCTTGATGGCAATAACCGAGTGGATGTTAATGCTAGTGGTGCGATCGCTTCCGGTAACATCACCACACCAGACACTACATTTGTCCAAAACAGCTTGACAGAATTACCAGAAGATGTATTAGATGCAAATACGCCCGTAGCGATCGCCAACAAGGTAATTTCATCATCACAGGTAGTGGCGGCTTACCAACGCGCCCTGGAGATATCACAGCTTCATCCTACCCGACGGGTACTGTGCGTTCTGTAACAGGCGATCTGCCGGAGGCAGCGGCGCTTCTCTTCGAGACGCTTCGCGAACGCCATCGCACTACTGATGCTAGTCATCGTCCTTGGAAAATAGGCGATCCAATTGTAGAACCGCAAGGCGCGTATCGATTACCAAATGGTCAGCTTGTTCTAAGTCGTGAGTGTTCCTAATTCTTCTGCAACTTTCAGTAACCTCATGGTAGAAACCTATGAAGATAGGTTTCGTTTATATAGCTTTTTTCTGACATTAACGCATGTCGTAACCAAACAAATTCGGGTCAACGTCTTGCAGATTTAAATTGTCTAAACCATATTCCGCCCAGCGACGTTCTACCATAGCAGCAACATCAGGATCGGACTCTAAGACTGCACCCCACTCATGTTCGGTTTCGGGAGGAATTTTTGTTGTTGCATCAATTCCCATGCGTCCACCTAAACCAATTTTTTCACTGGCAAAATCTAAGGAATCAAACGGCGTATTAGGTAGGATAAACACATCTCTAGTCGGGTCAACTTTAGAACTAATTGCCCAAACAACTTGGCGCGGATCGCGGATATTAATATCTTTATCGACAACAATCACAAACTTAGTGTAAGTAAACTGTGGTAACGCACTCCAAAATGCTAATGCTGCCCTTCTTGCTTGTCCAGGATATGCTTTATCAATGGAAATAATTGCCGCTTTGTAACTCAAGGCTTCCATTGGTAAGAAGAAATCAACAATTTCGGAGACTTGTTGACGCAGAATTGGAGTGTATATGCGATTGAGTGCGATCGCCATCATTGCTTCTTCTTTGGGCGGACGACCGCTAAATGTTGTTAAATAAACGGGATCTTTACGATGTGTCATGCAGTGGAAACGAATGAGTGGTGAATCTTCCACACCACCGTAGTAACCCATATGATCGCCAAACGGTCCATCGGGTAATACTTCCCCTGGTGTAATTGTGCCTTCTAAGACGAATTCTGAAGCCGCTGGAACTTCTAAATCAACAGTTTTGCATTTTGCAAGTTGTACTCCTGAACCGCCGTAAAGCCCTGCAAATAGCCATTCAGATAAATCGACAGGTATGGGTGTCGCGGCTGCCATAATGATCAGAGGATCGACACCAAGAGCGATCGCGATTTCTAATTTTTTCCCACGTTCGGCTGCTTTGCGTAAATGTCTCGCCCCACCGCGTACCGATAACCAGTGAACTGTCATGGTATTTTTTGATTGCAATTGCAGGCGATAAACTCCAACATTAGGAGTTCCTGTTTCACAATCTTTGGTAATCACAAGCCCTAAGGTGATAATCTTACCCGCATCGCCTGGATAAGGACGAATTAAAGGTAGTGTATTTAAATCTAAGTCGTCACCTTGAAAGACAACTTGCTGACACGCAGGGAAAAAATCTCGCCCTGGTTTTGCTTTGACAACATCAAATAATAATTTACCAAATTCTACAGCTTGCCCAATTTTCTTAGGTGGTTTGGGTTGTTGCAACATACCCAGTTTTTTCCCCAAAGTTTCTAATTCTTGGGGAGTTTCCATATTCATCGCCCAGCAGATGCGTTCTACAGTTCCCATGAGATTGACTGCGACGGGATATGCTGCACCTTTGACGTTTTCAAAGAGTAAGCCAGGTCCTCCTTGTTGTAACATGCGATTGGAGATTTCAGCGATTTCTAAGTCTGGATCGACTTTGGCTGTGATGCGTCGCAGTTGTCCGCGTTCTTCTAGGAGTTTGATGAATCCGCGTAAGTCTCGTGCCATGTTTTTTGTAGAAATGTGAAGCTATTTTCATTATCACAGGTGTTGTCGAGAGGGTGGGAGACGAACCACAGAGGTACAGAGGAGAGTTATTCTTGTTCGGCTAGGGCGAGGCGGATGACTATACCGGAATTATGAAACGGTGTTTTGAGCTTTGATAATGCTCCCTTAACTTTAACAGTGTATTTAAGTAGAACAGGTATCTGCATACATTTTGATTTCAGCAGCCAGAGAAAACAACATGGCTAGAATATATGACACCTTTATTGCAGGTGGTCCTGTGATGTGGCCCTTATTAGGGCTTTCTATTGTGACATTTGCTTGTGCTTTGGAACGTGCTTGGTTTTGGTTTCAATTACTCAGTAAAGAAGATCGAATTGTTCATGATGTGTTAGCAGCAGCACGTTTTGATTTGATGAAAGCTGCAAATATAGCTCAAAAAGCTCAATCTTTACCGATTGGTCGTTTTTTGTTTGCGCCTTTGAGGTTAACTCAGCCTACTCCTGAAACTTTTCGTTTGGCGATGGAAGCCGCAGGCGATAAAGAATTTACTCAAATGCGTAAAGGAGATAAATTACTAGAAACTGTCGTAGCACTTGCTCCTTTACTAGGATTACTAGGGACGGTTACAGGTTTAATAGGTACTTTTAATAACTTAAATATTGGTGGCGGCGGAACAACTGCGGAAGCAACACGCGCAGCTGCGGGTATTGGTGAAGCCTTAATTACTACGGCTGCGGGAATGATTGTGGCGATTATTGCGTTAATTTTTTTCCGAGTTTTCGTGACGTTGCAATCTCAACAAATTGATTACTTTTCAGATGTAGGTAGCGAATTAGAACTCATCTATCGCCAAACTTGGTATGAACCGATGTTCAGTTCGATTGGACAAAATAGTACTCAGGGTAATGGGTAATTGGTAACTGGTAATTGGTGATTTATTTTGTTTAGAAATCAGCAAAGACGTTCCTCGCAGATACCAGAAGTTAATTTAATACCGATGATGGATGTGTTGATGTCTGTTCTCACGTTTTTCATCATCACTTCTATGACATTATCAGGTAGAAGAATTGCTAATGTAAGTTTACCAATAGTAGGCAATGGCGTACGCGAACAAAGTTCTTTCCTTGAACCTTTAATTGTAGGTTTAAACCAAAGTGGGGAAATTATACTTGAAAATCAGCCTATTACTTTAACAACACTAGAAAAAGAGATAGAATCATATTTAAAACAAAATTCTCAAGCGCTAGTCGTGCTGAAAGCTGATAAAAAACTATCATATAAACAAGTAGTACAAATATTAGAAAAAATGCGTGATGTAGGAGGTGATCGCGTTTCTTTAGCTATCGAAAGAAAATAAATATTATGCGATTTAAACAGCAACATACTGCAATACCCACAATCAATTTAACGCCAATGTTGAATGTGATGATGGCAACTTTGGCATTTTTTGTTCTTATTTCTATGACTTTAACAAATGAACAAGGTGTTGATATTCAGTTACCTGTACAAAATAATGCTGGACCACAACAAAATACACCTGAACCGTTACTAGTAGAATTAAATGAGCAGCAAATCTTACTCGATCAACAACCAGTAACTAAACAGCAACTCTTACAACAAATGCAAGTTTATCTCCAGCAAAATCCCCAAGGTTCTGTTTTACTTCAACCAGATAGTGAATTACCTTATGAATCGGTTGTGCAACTATTAGGAGACATGCGTGATGTGGGTGGCGATCGCATCTCTTTAGCTATTGATTAAAAAGGTGGTAAAACAAATTAATTTGATTTGTTTTGACCTGCTGCTGAACCTAATTTAAATTCTATAGTAATTCCTTCTAGAAGAGGATCTGGGTGTTTATCAAGGTAATTTCTAACTACTTGCTGTAAATTTTCTAAATAACTAAAACCTATAGCTAATTGTTGCCAACTAGGATTGCGACTAAACTTAAGACCGTTTTGTTTAGCTATCCGACGACAGTTACTATATGAACCGTAGCGACGAATTAATTCTGCTTTATCAATTGATGGTTGTACTGGCTTTAACGCTAATGTAGATAAATTTTCTGATGTTGCTTCCTTGTGTAATTCATTTACAGCTACCTGAGCTACAGTGTAAATAGCAGCAGCATTTTGTAAGTCTGCTTGTTGATTAGTCTTAAGTTGCTCTAATAGTTGCTCTAGGCGTTTTTTACCCATAATACTTATCTATCCAGAAGAGCACGTCCTGTTGATGCAGGATCGTCGTACATTTGTGGTTGTTCTCTACGGGCGTTATCTAAATCAGTGCTATCTAAAATTGTAGGTTGAGAAGTACCTTTGAGTGAAATATTTGTTGTATCTTCGTAATGCTCTTCACGCCAAGATAAGACGATCGATTTAACTGCTTTTAATAGTTGAAAAAAGCGCTGAGGTAGACTTAAAAAACTCCACTGAGTTTGCGCCATGTCCTCAATATCTGCAACTGTATTATAAACCTCAGATAAATTATCTAAGTGCTTAGTCATTGAACTAATTTCTTGCTCTAAGCCAGTAACAATTAGTTGTTGGCTTTGTGCTAATTGTTGTTTTTCCTGATTAAGTTGATTAATTAATAGTTGTAATCGTTCTACATCTGTTTTCAGTTTTATTGCGGATTGTTTTTGTTCTTCATTCCGCCGCAATAGCTGTGCTCGACTCCGATTTGTAAAAATCAGACAGTCTCTCATTTCACCATAGACTTCTTCTAGCTCTGAACGATTTAGTTGTCCTATAGTTTTAGGAAACTTGGTTGCTGAACGAAAGCGAGGAGGTGTTTGTTCAGATGTAGCCACGACTTATGTACCTAGCTCCAAATATCTATAATGCTGACATAGTACAAAGCTCTGCAGTTAAAGCAACATAAAAGATTTGATGAAATTTTTATGAAGCAGAGTCAAACTCTATATGGCACTCATCTTGCTCAAATTTGAAGAGGATCGCTATTCCATACAACAATCATTGTACCGATACTTGTTGCTGTATGAACTAAGTTCAAATATGTGATAAAGTTACCTTTTTGTATTTTATAAACGTTTCCACCACCATATTCACCTTGAATAGAAACTTCCATTCCACTACTTTGTAGCTGTGGTTCAATTTCAGTAAAGACTTGTTCAGGTGTTTTCAGCGAAATCCATTTAATGCGAGCAATTTCTTGTTTTTGTTGTGGTTCTTCTGTTGCTAAGCTTTCTGGTGTGAAAAATAATTCAGGTTGTGCAAAATAGCTTGGATCTACTCCCAAGTCTTCTGCAACTTCTCCCGCAACTTCCCCAAAAAGATTTTGAAATTCGGCAACATTGTCATCTGAAACGTTAGGAGATGCTTCTATCGTTGGTTCAGATGTCGGTTCTAAGGTTGGTGATACTTCTGGTGAAGGTAAGGGCGTTGGTGATGCAAGCGGTGTTGGCGTAGGACTTAGTGTAGCTTGAGGTGTTGGCGAAATACTGGGGGTTGGTTTCGGTTGCGATATTGATGGCGTAATTTTAGGATTTGGTTGTGGAAGCTGACGCTGCGGACGCGTAGTTTGCAAGGATGATTGAGGAGAAGGTTTCTTTGGTGGTGCGAGTAACTGGGTAATTTCTAATTCCTCATTTTGTGGCTTTTGTTCAACTTGCGATTTTGTTGGCTGCGGCATTGGTAAAGTTAAAAATATCCCATGTAAAGCCAAAGAAATAAATAACATGGGTCGATATAAAATTTGTAATACAGGAGGTAGTTTTTTTGATAAGCTAGATTGATTCATAACAATTTTAAAGTGTCTTGATCTACCTCTATTCCATTATCTTCTAATCACTAACCACTATTCACTATTCACTTTTTTATCCAAATCTCCCACGAATATAATCCTCTGTTTGTTTCTGCGTAGGATGCGTAAAAATTTGCTTGGTTTGCTTAAACTCGATAATCTCACCAAGGTACATAAACGCTGTGTAGTCAGAAATTCGTGCAGCTTGCTGCATATTGTGCGTCACAATTAAAACTGTTACTTGTTCTTTTAATCGAGTAATTAATGCTTCAATACTACTTGTAGAGATTGGATCGAGTGCAGATGTTGGCTCGTCAAATAAAATAATTTCAGGATTTGTTGCTAATGCACGCGCAATACATAATCTTTGCTGTTGTCCGCCAGAAAGATTGAATGCTAAATCGTATAAACGATCTTTAACTTCATCCCAAAGCGCAGCATTATATAAAGCTTGTTCCACTTTTTCATCAATAATACTGCGTCGAGATTCACCCCGCACGCGCAATCCATAGGCTACATTTTCGTAAATTGATTTTGGGAAAGGATTAGGTTTTTGAAATACCATGCTAATCCGCATTCTTACTTCAATTGGATCGATGCGACGACTTAAAATATTTATCTGTTCAGAATCGAGCAAAATCTCTCCTTCGTAGCGATTACCAGGATAAAGATCGTGCATGCGATTAAAACAGCGTAATAAGGTAGTTTTACCACATCCTGATGGTCCAATTAAGGCTGTAACTTTGTTTTCTGGTACTAGCAAGTTAATATGTCTCAATACCTGTACTGTTCCATAATAAAAGTTCAGGTTATTAACTTTTGCCTTGGTTTTGATGGATGTTACTTCTACCATTTAATTCGTTCGCGGAGACGATAGCGGAGGTAAATTGCTAAAGCATTCATTCCTAGTGTCATGCAAATTAATACGACACCAGCAGCAGCAGCATTAAATTGGAAATCAGGTTCAGGACGCGATACCCAATTAAACATTTGAATGGGCATGACTGTAAAGGGTGCTTGTAACCAACCAAAGGAAATGTAAGGAAATTCAGTTTTGATTGGTGGATCGGGTAAGAATGCAATAAAAGTTAGCGCACCAATTGTAATTAAAGGTGCAGTTTCACCAACAGCGCGTGATAAACCAATAATGATACCTGTCAGAATACTACCAATTGAATAGGGTAATATATGATCCCAAATTGCTTGCCATTTACTTGCACCTGTTGCATAAGCTGCTTCGCGGATACTATTAGGAATTGCCCGCAATGCTTCGCGTGTTGTGACAATAACAATGGGTAAAACGAGTAATGCTAAGGTTAGCCCTGCAGTGAGAACACTTTCACCTAAATTGAGTTGATAAACAAATAAACCTAATGCTAAAAGTCCATAAATAATAGAGGGAACACCTGCTAGGTTAGTAACGTTTATTTCAATTAAACCTGTAAACCAGTTTTCACCAGCATATTCTTCTAAATAAATTCCTGAAGCAATTCCCACAGGTATTGCTGCGATCGCTGTGACAATCATTACCAAAACTGTTCCTACCCAAGCTGCTAAAATTCCTGCTTCTTCAGGCTTACGGCTAGGGAATGATGTTAAAAATTGCCAAGATAAACGAGGTAAGCCATCGATAAATAAGTCTGAAACTAAGGTTATAAGCGTTATAATTCCAACTAAGACAGACAACAAGCCAAGGACAGCAAAACAACCTTGCCAAAGTTTATTACGGATAATAATTTTTTTGACTTGCTGTAATTCTTGCTGCATAATTAGTATTTTTCGCGATAGCGTCTACTTAAAAAATATCCAAAAATATTGAATACTAAGGTCATCAATACCAGCGTAAGTCCCGCAGCAAAGATTGTTTGGTACTCTAAACTACCGTGAGGTAAATCTCCTAAACTAACTGAAACAATATAAGCCGTAATTGTTGCAGCTTCATTCATCGGATTCCAAGTAAGAGTAGGCTGTAAACCAGCAGCGATCGCTACAATCATTGTTTCACCAACTGCCCGCGAAATTCCTAAAATATAAGCTGCTGTAATACCCGAAATAGCTGAGGGAAAGATAACTTTTAAAGCTGTTTGCAAGCGCGTTGCGCCCATTGCATAAGAACCTTCGCGCAGGTGTAAGGGTACAGAACGCATTGCATCTTCACTAACAGAACTGACGTAGGGAATAATCATAACTCCCATAACAATGCCAGCACTTAACATATTAAATCCAGGAAGATCCCATAAAAATGTTTGTAATAATGGTGTCACAAATAAAAGTGCGAAATAACCATACACTACTGTAGGAATACCAGCTAATAATTCCAAGCAAGGTTTAATAAATTCACGTAGTCGAAAAGGTGCAAACTCGCTTAAATAAATTGCTGCAATCGTTCCTAGAGGTACTGCTACTGATAATGCAACAGCAGTCGTTACTAACGTACCTGAAAGTAGTGGTAAAATTCCATAGTGCGCATCATCAAATAAGGGCGACCATTGTGTATCTGTTAGAAAGTTTATTAAAGAAACTTCTCTAAAAAAAGTTATTGATTCATATACCAAAATTCCAATAATTGCAATAGTTGTGGCTACTGAAGAACAAGCAGCGAGAAATAGTAAAATCTCAATCGCTTTTTCTCGCACTTTCCGCAGCATTCTTGGCGATAAAGGTTTTATAGTAAGTTGGATTTGCCTTTCTACCATAATTAGTTGAATCTTATACGCCTGGCGAATAAATTCGCGGCTTAAAAACTCTTTCCACCTGCGTGGACTGAAAAAAATTGATGATTGAGCGATTAGCAATCAGCTTTAAACTAATTACTAATCGCGAGTTTTATACAAAAATTACTTACAGTCTTGCTTCGCGTTGTAGTAGTTCTTCAATACGGAGTCCGACAGCTTCTTTCCCACCAAATACAGTACCTACTTTATTCTGTTGAAAGTGGCTGCTTGCTAAAGTGTAAGCGCGCGCTGGTAAAGCTACATAACCAACTTCACTGACTAATTTAGGTGCATTGCTGATGTAGTAGTTAATGAATTGCTTGACATCATCTCTACTTGCAGCTTTAGCATTTACGTAAATAAATAGTGGTCGCGATAAAGGCTGGTAAGTACCGTTTTCTACTGCTTCTCTAGAAGGTAGCACAGCTTTACCATTACCATTATCAATTGCTACGGCTTTTAAACGATTTTTGTTAGCTTCGTAATACGCATAGCCGAAGTAACCTAAAGCACCGCGATCGCGACTAACTCCTTGTACGAGAACATTGTCATCCTCGCTAGCTGTGAAGTCTGTACGGCTAGACTTTGCATCACCAACGACTGCTTCGGTAAAGTACTCAAAAGTTCCTGAATCTGCACCAGGACCATACAGTTTCATGGGAGAATTGGGAAATCCTTGGCGTACTTGACTCCAATTTGTCATCTTACCTTGTGCAGCTGGTTCCCAAATTTTCTTCAACTCAGCAACAGTCATGCTGTTGACCCAGTTATTTCTAGGATTTACAACAACTGTTAAAGCGTCGTAAGCTACTGGCATTTCTATATACTGAACACCAGCACTTTTGCAAGCTTCCATTTCTTCAGCTTTAATTGGTCGAGAAGCGTTAGAAATTTCGGTTTCACCACGACAAAACTTTTTGAATCCACCGCCAGTACCAGAAATACCAACTGTAACTCGCGTTCTACCACCGTTTTGCTTCTGAAAATCTTCAGCTACAGCTTCAGTGATTGGGAAAACTGTACTAGAACCATCAACTCGGATTGTTGTTGGGTTTTGAGAACGAACTGCAGGTACTGATAAACCAATTGTTGCAGCAGCTATGACTAAAGATGCGATCGCTTTTCGACTTGTCATCTTTGTTTTCAAGCGCTCAAGTTTAAAACTTACTTTGTTACCCAGCATATTATTCTGTCTATTGATTCTCAAAATGCGTAGAAATCTCACTAAAGACAGAATACTGGTCTAAGGTTAAGTGGTTATAATCAAGAGTTAGGAAAAAATTAACTTCCGGTTAATAGTACTGTTTTTGTTACTTAATTTTTTCTTATCACTGTAATTAGTAAAAGCAATGAATTACAGTAGGTAACTTAAATGCATTTCTGGATGAGAAAAAGACTAAATTAAACGAGTGCAGATTGCATTCTAACAACTCAAGCTAAACCTATTTTTAATGGCATCTGAAAAAAAACGAGTTGTCGTCATTCGGGTAACGTACCGCAATTCAACATGATATTTAATATGTAGATAAAGTAGCTGTCGCTGCGGTTGTCCGATAACTAACTAATTATAATTATTCCGTTATTGGATGGTTTAAAACTACACACCAATGACGATTCAACTCGCCAAGTAGATACTCTATTAAGTTAGTGCTTTATCTTCTAGTGATACGCTCAAAACTTCCGCTTCTAGACGAGCCTAGACTACCATAGCTAGATAAATTTTCAATCAGGTTTATGCCGTCTATCGTAACACTACCTGCAGCTTGTGCTTCTCTAAAAGAACCATTAGAACGATAGCGTGTCATGTATGTTGGTGTTTGATAAGTATAACTGTATTTGTCGTTAGACGTAGAGCCTATGCCTGTCCATGTCAGTGCCACTGACGCAGTTTTGCTAGTCCCTGACCAGTAGTCGTAAACTACAAATGTCCCATTTAAAGAGGCTGAGCTAAGCTGATTGTCAATTGTGAAGTTGGCATCTGGACTAGAGCCGTATCCAGATGAATATGTTCCATTGCAATAATTGTAGTTATCGTAATATAAGTCTGCTCCCATCTGTGCAGTAGGTGCGCCTGGACCATCTTTAACCCTGCTAGTAAAAGCAGTAACGTAGACGGATGTTGAATTGCACTCGTCATACTGGTAAAATGAGGCATAAGCATTTTGCCCTTTAAACTGGTACTTAGTTGTGGTAGCAGCCACTGCTGGCAAGCTAAAGCTGAGGGCAGCTACAATGGTTCCAGCAACAATTGCTGTTTTCATGGTTTCTCTCCTAAGTATTTCTATTTATTTCCAGCTCGAATTAGGACTTAATAAGTCCTGTAAAAGTCTATGTCCGCAGAAAACACTTGCGGAATCAGGTTGGTAAGTCTGTTACCGCATTATTCTTTAGGACGACCAATAAATATATTCAGTAAAAATGGCTACTGTTTTATTTATTAAGTAACTTTGATATATCTCAAAGAACAGCAAGTATTCTTCGTAAGTTGCAATATATTTACAGTAATATCTCTGTAACTTACTGTGGCATTGCATTATCTATTTTGCATATTTAAGTGTTGAAAAATATTGATTATAGACAGAATGTTTGTCTATTAAATCTTTTATTGTATGAATACAAGTGCAAAGAAATTTGCCGTTATACAAACTCTTTGATCCCTACGATTAGTAAAAGTAATTATTTGTAGTTAGACCAAAGTTAATAAACATTCTTCAAACGTTGCTATCCACGCAAAGCCGAGTTTTTCATAACACGCGATCGCGATCGCATTATCTGCTTTCACATTCAAGCCTATATAATTCACTCTCTTCAAAAGTTCTTGACACAACCTGGCTACAACTTTTTTACTCAACCCTTGTCCGCGAAATTGTGGATGTGTTGTAATGTTACCTAACGCTGCGACTTTGTACTGTGGGGAATATACGTGAACTCCCGCAATACTAACAAGCGTGTTTTCGCATCGAATACCATAGTAATATCCAGTTTCTAGCATTCGCGAGTCAAACCAGTTTTCTGGATAGCTTATACGATACAACTCTGCTATTTCATCGGCATTTTCTACTGCAAGTTGAATAACTTCAGATGTATCAAAATTAGCTAAAAACTGACTATTAGTTAAAGCCATCTTTTTGTGCAAACCGTGGGATTGTATTTGGTAATCTTCCGCAAATACTTGAGCTAAGTCTTCACTAAGATGAGCATAAAATTGTCTTGGGAGAAGATGTATGATTGATCGCAGTAGATGTGCCATTAAAGTTGGTTCTGTTGTCAAGCCCAAGAGTACAGGTAAATCGGAACCTTTGTATATCAAAACCACCTGTTTAAGCGTATCTTCCTGCAAGCCGTACCAAGTTGTGTGTTGCCAGAAAAAATTGTCTAAATCTCCAATACTATAAAGATGGAGAAAAGTATTTTGACGTAGCAGCGCCTCTATTTCATTTTTATCGTGTAAGCAAACTATTTTCATCAGGACTTACGCAAAAACTCTTTGAAACTCTTATTCCTTCGTGTCCTAACGGCTTGTGGTTCGTTTTCAAAATACAATCTAGACTAACGCTTCTTGCTAATTCTCAAAATATAAGGATAATAGCTATCCCTATCAAATGACCCTACCCAGACATCATAGCTACCAGCTAGCCACTCTCCACCAATACCAGGATCTTTACCGTCAGCATCATCATTGCACCAAGTACCACCAGGACCGCGAACGATGATAGTAGTATCTTGAGGACTTTGTATTTGAAGTCGGAGATATTCAAAAAAATCTTTGAGTACCAGAGTATGGTCAGGTTCTGTATCAACAAAACCTACACATGGTCCATTGACAGTTTCCGTTCTTCCAGCAACTTTTTGTGCTGGTACTGAACCACCGCTAATTCCCCTTAGCGTCAACGGTGAGGAAAAATTGCGATCAATTGTCACGTTCTCAAATAAAGGTGGTGCTGGCTGTGCTTGAACTTGTAATGTTGTCATTCCAGAAATAGTGACGGAAATGGCTAAAATTAAGCTTTGATTTAGCACTTTATGGTGCATTCTATAGTTATCAAGGTCGGGGATAGAATAGCAGAATGTTGCTCTTTAATTCGACTTATAGTTAACAAAGATAGTTCCAAAAAAAAAGCCCGCCGCAGCGGACTTAGATTTATTTAGCAGTTGCGATCGCAATTTCTAATCGCGCTTTATCAAACTGCCTTTGATGTAAAATTACCCAAGATTGAATTAAGTCAGGACCTTGCATATCTCCAGTTAATGCTGCACGTAGCGATCGCATCACCAATCCTTTCTTGACGTTTTTCTCTTTTACTACGTGTTTAATGATATCCTGACTACTTGCTTCGCTCAGTTCAGTACCATGATTGAGTGCAGACAAAACACCTTCAAGAACTGCTTGTGAACCTGCTTGCTGTAACTGATGCGTTGCATCTGCGCTGTATGTTAATGAGTCAGTAAAAAATAGCCAACTCATATCTACTGCATCTTTGAGCCGAGTTAAACTAGGACCAATAACACGAGCGATTTTTTCTAACCAAATGCGATCGCCTACAGCATCAAATTCATATCCTGCAGCTTGCCAATAGGGTATCAACAAATCTGTCAGTTTCTCTACAGGCATAGAGTGTAGATACTGACTATTAATCCAATCTAACTTTGCCCAGTCAAATTTTGCCCCAGCTTTATTAACACGATCAAAACTGAATTGCTGTGCTGCTTCTTCTAGGGTAAAAAATTCCTGCGTTGAATCAGGTGGCGACCAACCCAATAACGTCATATAGTTTACCATTGCTTCGGCGACAAAGCCCATTTCTTTGAAGTCGAAAATTGAGGTAACACCGTCACGTTTGGAAAGCTTGCGCCCTTCCATATTTAAGATTAAAGGTGTATGGGCAAATTCTGGGACAGTTGCCCCAAAAGCTTCATATAGTAAAATTTGCTTGGCAGTATTGGCAATATGATCTTCTCCACGAATGACGTGGGTAATTTGCATATCTATGTCATCAACCACGACAGCAAAGTTGTACAATGGTTGACCAATTCCCTTATTTTCTGCCGCACGGGCAATAACCATATCACCACCCAAGTCACTACCGCGCCAACTCATCTGTCCGCGTACCATGTCATTCCAGACAATTTCGCGATCGTCTTCAATCTTAAAACGAATTACTGGACGGCGACCTTCAGCAGTAAATGCAGCTTGTTGTTCGGGTGTTAAATTGCGATGGCGGTTATCATAACGCGGCGCTTCGTTTCGTGCTTTTTGGGCTTCGCGCATCGCGTCTAATTCTGCTTCAGAACAGTAGCAGTAGTAAACTAGTCCTTTATCAAGTAAATCTTGCACTCTTTGGCGATACACATCCAAACGGCGTGACTGAAAAATTGGTCCTTCATCCCAATTCAGCCCCAACCACGTTAAACCATCAAGGATATTTTGCGTATACTCTTCACGCGATCGCTCAGTATCAGTATCTTCGATTCGTAGAATGAACTTACCACTATGATGACGGGCAAATAACCAGTTAAATACCGCAGTTCTTGCGGTTCCAATATGTAGATTTCCTGTAGGACTAGGGGCAATGCGCACTCTAACAGTCATGTTAACTCTAAATTTTAGATGTAAAGTTTAGTGAGAGAAGCTTGAAGCTTCTACTATCGTGTATTTCCAATAACCAATTGGCACAGGTTAATTATGTTAACCTATGTCTCGCCTACTTTGAGTACTTACGATGAGAACGGGACTGACGGGGCTCGAACCCGCAACTTCCGCCGTGACAGGGCGGTGCTCTAACCAATTGAACTACAGTCCCAATTTTTGACCGATTTCTATCTTCGCATACTTTTTCTGAGCTGTCAATGCGAATAATTTCTCATGAGGTCAACTTGCGTATAATGTCTTCCATTCAGGAAACTGACGACCTAACAACTCACTCAACGTCTCAACTTGTTTAACTTGAATTGGTCTAAGAAACGCTTTGACTGGCTCTAAATCTACAACTTCGCGATCAACATAAGTATTTGACCAACTCTTTGCCCATGTACGCATTGATTTAGGTACTACAGGCTTTACCGCTTGCCAATACTTAGAGTTACGCAAACTACCAGCAAGAGATTTTTCTTGCCACAAGACTTTACGAGGTGTAACATTCTTCCGTTCTTCAAGGTTTTGGGGAACAAAGGACGAATCAACTCCCAACCACGCAAACAACTTTTGCATTTCTTTGGTAGCGTCTTTTTTTAAATCTTCAAGGGTGAGAGTTGCGACTCGTTCTTTACCGAAAGTATCAAAATATAACTTGAGTTGCATCGCATAATCACTAACTTCCAAATAGTGAGGCTGTTGCTGAATTGCCGTCACAATATCACGTCTTTCCTTAAAATAGGATACATGAAACCAGTAATGGCTGATTGTACGTTCTATTGGATCTCGCATAATGTAAATAAAACGAGCATCAGGATTGAACTGTGCTATGAGTTCTGGTACACCACTGTAGTATGGAGCTTTTGAATAGTTTGTACTCGATTCTCCCACTAGCAAAGCGTCCCCAGCATTCTCAAAAAGCTTGAGATATTCTTGTTCACCCTTCTCCCAATTAGAGTGATTAGAGAAAAACATTGGCTCTTTGGGACTACACATAAAAATTTGAGGATGATTATTTAAATAGTTGTGCAGTGACGAAGTTCCTGCTTTCATTGCACCGATAACAAATAGATTGGGGCGTGGTTTTGACATATTCAATTACTTCCATCGACCTTTTAAGTTTTATTGCTGCAATCCTTAGTACAGTCGCTCAATAGCTCTTGCTGAATAATTTTAGGTAACTAACAAATTCATAATGTGTTGTACCTTACAGTAACCATACTTTGTATAAGTATAAGTTTATACAGTAGAATCGCTGCAATTGTGAAAAACTAATCCTTAAATTGAGATTGGATAGTAAGAGCTAAAAATTGAGTACGCTGCGCAGGTTGAAAGTTATTATCGCTAACTAGGATTAACGATCTTTGCCCATCAGTCAACTCCGGACCTAATGTTAAGCCTTCGATGTTATCTAGTGCAATGTTTTTCAATGTTTTGAGATCGAGCAACAATCTTTTCTTTACTGGTTTGATGCTACTGAAATCAACTTGACGCAGACTATCGATATCACTGATATCATCGGCTTGTGCTAAAGAAACTGCGTACAAGCGAATGCTGTATCCTAAACCTGTAAATGCGCGTTCTAAGCTAATGAAATTGCCGTTATTGTCTATAGCTAGTAAATCAACTAGCCCGACACGCATAAATTTAGGTAGATTGATTTGTGTTGGTACAGTTTCAGTGATGTACAGGTACTCATGCGATCGCACTCCTGAACGCAAGTCATATTGTAAAATTCGGCAAGGCGAACTAGTATCAGGTTGACCAATTGGTTCATCTTGCAATAGAGCATTTTCGGTTGCACTAAATAAATATTGCTGATTAGGCGTCACTGTTAAACTTTCAAACGCATTATTATTGCGAATACCGCGATCGCGACTTGCAGTTGGTAAAAATCTTTCAGGTATGGGTAGCGATCGCAACTCTTTCCCACTTGCTAACGAGAACTCTTTGATAAATGGATCGATTAATCTTTGTGTATCACCTTCGGAAGAAATAAACACAGTCTGGCGATCAGTTACTGCAATTCCCTCGGCATCAATATTATATTTGGCAAAGGGTTGATTCTCGGCATTGAGTAGAGTTGTAACTTTTAAAGGAGTCACATCACCTTGCTGTAATCCCTGTTCTAAATTAATTTTTAAAGTATAAAATCGTGCTGGTGCTCTTTCGCTGCGATCGTCAGAGATGGCGTAATAAACATTTTTATTAGAATCATAAGTAATTCCTGATAACCCACCGAGTTCCGTCCCCTGATGAGAAAATCCTGTGGGTAATGTTGCTTCCCCCAGAAAATTAACTGCAGTGACTGGTACTGCGGGCGTAGGTTGGCGTGTAACAAAAATAACACTCAATAATAGACAAAAAAGCACCAATGTAATTGGCTGTAATAGTTTGCGGCTCAATGACATAGAAAAAAGGGTCAGGGTTCGGAGGTCAGAGAAATGATTTTGACTTCTATGGTGTTCTAATCACTTGGAGATTGGTAGGAGGTAAATCAGTAGTAAAATCTATCAACCAATCTTTGACATGGCGTGTAGCATGACAATCATCTTCGTTATAGCGGACAATGGATTCAAGTAACGTGCGATCGCCAGTTGCCAACCATTGATCGTACCAATAAATACAATGCGAACCATTCGCTTGCTGATCGCGCCACTCAAACCCCAACCACCGCGCGATCGCTTTTAAAGTATAGTTTTCTACAGGTAAAGCCACTGTTTGCGTCACTTGCTCGTAAACATCTACAAACCGTGCTAGAAGTGTTTTAATTTGCTGTCGTGGAGTGTGATAAAGTTTGCCCAAACGTTTGATAGTATCGACCTCATAAGCACAAAAATGATAAATTGGTGCAGTCGGATACTGGTGAACTAAATCTAAAAACTGTTGCCAAATCCTTTCTTCTTGGGCGGGTGTTTCGGCTAGGAGTTTATGGAATGTTTCGGTTCCTGTTTGACGATCGACAACTAAAACTCCCAACAAGTAATCTAAATTGAGATCGGGTTCAGCTTCAATATCAAAGTAAAGTTCTATAGGTGCTTGTGGTATGGGCGTCTCTCCTGTGCCTATTCTACAAGTTGTATCCAACAAAATCGGACGATTTTCAAAAACAGCTTGAGCTTGTAAAACTAATTTCTGTGCAACTTGGCGATCAAATCCTGGTAAAGATTCTAATTGTGCAGGATTGACTTGAGTCAAAGATTCCAGAGTGACAACATTTAATGCTTGTAATTGAGTGTAGCGATTAGGAGTTACTCCAGGAATTAGCGAAAGATGTTGTTGAGATTTAGCGATCGCATAACACTGAGTATACCAACGACAAAGACTACATCGCTGTCGAGAAATAAAGACTTCCGGTGCTAATTTGGCTTCTAAAATTTCCAGACATTGCGCCAAACTACGTTGCATCTGGGACGTCCACCTAGCAATATCCACGGTATAAACTTCTGGACGACGCAGAAATAACCATGCCGATTTTGGTGAAATTCCTTGGATATGCTCTAATACGTAGGCATTATACGCCGCAATAATTTGATATTCTAGCTTGGGGCGCTTTCCCAATTCTATTTGAGCAGGAATATAAACCCAGTCACCAAACCATGAGTCTCCAGGTTGTTTGATCAGTAAATCTGGACGACTTATCAGGGTATATTTTTCTAAATAGTTGGTGAGTAAGACTCCTTGACTAATACGCTCAACGCCTTGCTGCATCAGTTTTAGTGTTGCGATCGCACCTGCTTCCCAATTTCCTTTGTAATAATCAGGTTTTTGAGGATCTTGTTGTGCTAAAGCATTTTGTTGATGAACAACTTTGTCTTGTTGTAGCCGTAGTAAAAAGTCACTAGGAGTATCTCGCTGGCTGCGATCGCCATGAGTATCTAAAAAAGCCCGTCTTTGACAACGTTGATATTGCAGCAGCAGTTCAGCAGTCATTAGCATGACTCTAGACTAGCAATTTTTAGGGGTCAGGGGTCAGGGATCGGAGGACGCTTGCGCAGACCTACGGTTCAGAGGAGATATTTTAGGTTTCCTGATTTCTTTATTATGTGTGCGATCGCGTCATACTATTCACTAACGAGCTACTTCTGATAATGACGAGTATTTCTATTACCCCAACAGCACAACACCGACAACGATTTCCGGCTTTAGCAAATAAAGCTTATTTTAACTATGGCGGTCAAGGACCAATGCCGCAAGCGGCGATTGATGCCATCAATCAAGCACAAGAATACATTCAAACTCATGGTCCCTTTTCCACAAAGGTGAATGGTTGGATTGTTGAGGAAGTCCAACAAACACGACAGGCGATCGCCTCAGAACTCAATGCGCCTGCTGAATCAATGACAATCACAGAGGACGTGACAGTTGGCTGCAATATTGCTTTATGGGGTATCAACTGGCAAGCAGGTGATCGTATACTACTGACAGACTGCGAACATCCTGGTGTCATTGCAACAACACGAGAAATTGCCCGACGATTTAATGTCGAAGTTTCGTTTTGCCCTGTTATGGCGACTCTCAACAGCAGCGATCCGGCTGAAGTGATTGCCCAACACCTTACACCAAATACGCGACTCGTCGTTTTAAGTCACATTCTGTGGAATACAGGTCAAGTTTTACCTATAAACAAAATTGCCCAAGTTTGCCGAGAGTATAACAGTAGAATACAAATTTTGGTTGATGCAGCCCAGTCAGTTGGTTTATTGCCATTGAACTTAACTGAGTTACAAGCAGACTTTTATGCTTTCACAGGTCATAAGTGGTGGTGTGGTCCTATGGGGGTCGGTGGATTGTATGTTCGTCCCGAAGCAAGGGAATCGCTGCAACCAACATTTATTGGCTGGCGTAGTATCACGATGGATAGTCAAGGTAAACCTGTAGATTGGCAACCTGATGGGCGACGTTATGAAGTCGCAACTTCTGCTTTTGGACAGTATTGCGGATTAAGAGCAGCGATCGCAACACATCAACAGTGGGGAACTGCGACACAACGCTATGAACAAATTCTGCAACTGAGTCACTATCTTTGGCAACGGTTAAACGAACTATCAGATATTGTTTGTTTACGCACTACTTCCCCTGAATCGAGTCTTGTATCATTTCAGTTAAAACAACAAAAACCTGGTAGACATCAACAGCTAGTACAGTACTTAGAATCACAAAACATGATGACGCGGACACTCCTAGATCCTGACTGTGTTCGCGCTTGTGTTCACTACTTCACCACAACAAGTGAAATCGATCAACTCATCGCCGGAATCGAAAGTTATTGTGGAATATGACTAGTAGGAGTGTGGGAGAGATTTGATTATTGTTTTTTACTACCCTACTCTAAAAACCCTGACCCCCGACCTCTGACCTCTGACCCCTAACATATGTTTCCCATCATCTACGTAGCCGTTACTAGCCACGGATTTGGTCATGCAGCGCGGACTGCATCGGTTGTGGCGACGATTAAAAAACTCTGTCCAGAAGCATTATTAATTTTCGTGACAACGACACCACGCTGGTTCCTTGAATCGTACATTCAAGATGATTTTATCTATCGTCCGCGATCGTTTGATGTTGGTGTAGTACAAAGCGACAGTCTCAAAATGGACAAAGCCGCTACACTCGAAAAAATGCAGCACATTCGCACTCAACAAAACGCAATTGTTGCTGGGGAAGTTAACTTTATTAAGCAAAATCGTGTCGGGTTAATTTTGGCAGACGTTCCACCTTTAGCTGGAGTCATGGGTAAAACCGCAGGGGTTCCGTGTTGGACTATTAGTAATTTTGGTTGGGACTTTATTTATCGTGATTGGGGAAGTGAATTCCAAGAAAGTGCCGATTGGATTTCTGATTGCTACAGTCAATGCGATCGCTTACTCCGCTTACCATTTCACGAACCAATGAGTGCGTTTAAAAATATCACAGACTTTGGGCTTCCTGGTGGTTCTCCATCCCACCCAGCCGATGCGCTACGATCTACATGGAATATCACAACACCAAAAGAACGCACAATCTTACTAACTTTCGGTGGTTTAGGTTTACAGCAGATTCCTTACGACAATGTGCAGCGATTTCCTGATTGGCAATTTATCACGTTTGCTCGTAACGCCCCAAATTTACCCAACTTACTCAAAATCACCGATCCGCAATATCGTCCAGTTGATTTTATGCAGCTTTGTGGCAGAGTTGTTTCTAAACCTGGTTTTAGTACGTTCGCCGAAGCTATTCGACAACAAGTGCCTATTGTTACTTTGACACGCGATGATTTTGCGGAAGCAGCTTTGTTGATTGAAGGTATTAAAGATTATGCCCACCATCAAATTATTAGCCCAACAGAATTTTTCCATAACGGTTGGGAATTTCTGCAACATGAACCTTTGACACCAAGAAAATCTCAAGGAATCGCCCTTGATGGCAATGAAGCGATCGCCCAGACTGTTTTAGAGTATTTCATTAATTAACAATGCATTACCAAAAAATTCTTAGAATTCCCACGCAAGGCAAATCTCTTAATAATGTCACTACCAAAATTGAATCAATTGTTGCTGAATCAGGTGTAGAAACAGGAATTTGTCATTTATTCCTGCGTCATACTTCTGCTAGCCTTGTAATTCAAGAAAATGCTGATCCTGACGTGCTGAAAGATTTAGAAAACTTCTTAGCGAAACTCGTTCCTGAAGATGCTTATTATATCCATAGTGCTGAAGGACCTGATGATATGCCAGCACATATTCGTACAGTACTTACACATACATCAGAACAAATTCCGATTGCTAAGGGTGAGTTGCTGTTAGGTACTTGGCAAGGAGTATACATTTGGGAGCATCGACGACGTAGTCACAATAGAGAACTTGTTGTTCACATTAATGGGATGTAGTTTTAAAAGTTTTGAGTTTTGAATTATAAAGAATCTCCCTAACTCAGCACTTATAACTCTTCAAAAACTCCTAATTTTTTTGAATGATTTCGCAAAGCGGTGAATAAAGTTATCTTTGTCTAAAGAATAGAAGTTAACTTGATATTTTTAATCACTCTAAAGACTTAAGCATTATTACTGTAAATAATCAACCTGACTCCTATATTACGGTTAGCCTGTAAAATATAATACGGTTTTTTCTATAGATATAGATTTACAAGTTTCTTTCTAGCGAAAGAGTCAACTGACTCGTATATTTTCTAAATTGAATTTAGTAAGTTCATGATATTCAACTTACTAAAAAGTATTATGGCTAAGCAACTGAACAAGAAACCAATCGAACAGCCCGTAAGTCGAGATTGGCATACACGAGAAGAACCAACTGCTAAAGAAAGAAATTTAACAGTTAACCCTGGTGATATCGTTACTGACGAGGCAAAATCTGTTGAAGAAAAAGCTCAACAAGTTGCTGTAGATGCACCTGATATTACAGGTGACTGGATTTTAGTTCCCACTTACTTTATCGTCGAATATCCAGACGGTAAAAAGCAAGCTCTGCACCATGTCAGAGATGCTAAGAAGATTTCTGATGTCATTCGTTTAGCGCGAGTTGATGATAAGGGAAATCGCATTTGGTGGTAATGCTTAGTGCTAGACTCCACTTCTAATCGACAAGTTATCAAACTGCTTTAGCTTGTGCTTCTAGCATTAAAACTTTTTCTTCTATCCGATCAAAGGCTTCTATCGCGCTGCTGGTACTTGAATATCTTCTGCTACTGTACATCTTATCTGCAATAAGTTTACTTTTTCCTGCCTTCAATTTTTGCTTCAGGTTATCAATATAAACTGTTTGCTTATCTAGTTTAAGTTTAAGTTGATTGGCAGTCGCAGTAGCAATTTGTTTTTGCTCCAAGGCAAGATGAGCCAATTTTTGATCGCATTTTTGTTCTGCTAATTTAACTCTGCGTTGCCACTTGTTAACTTCAATCTCTGCTTGATTGTACTTTTGCAGTGCGATCTTTTGATCGGTGAGTGCCTTAATTAAAGAAGAATACAAGTTCTTTAGGTGTATTACATCTAGATCTATACCTATATAATCATGCAAACTCATAATTTCTGACCTACTGTCGTAAGAATAGCAATAAATTGATAGCTTCAAATTTACAAATAATTACTTCAAATTACAACTGTAGTTTTAAGTTGATTTGATGAAGAACATATAAAGTTTCTAAAAAAAGAGAATTAAGGTTTATTGCAAAATATATTTGAATATTTTGCATATTATCTCTTTGCAAGAAAGTTAGATATCTAAATTTAAAAAACTAAGGAAAGGGGCAAGATTTAATGATTAATGTATTTAAGTCAAATCAGTTAAATTCTCAAAGTACATCAGAACTTAAAGCTGAACTATTAAAGCGAGTTAAAGGACGAGATACTGATTCTTTAAACACCAAAGTTCAGTATTATAAAAATATTCTGACACCGTATATTGAGGAGTTGACGCAACGAAATCCTTACCCAGTAGTAGCAGAACAAATTTCCCTTGTTCTTGGCGTGTGGACACCTGTATGGTCAACGATACCTTTTCACGATACTTTACCAGGGCGGAATCGAGAGCAGTCGTATCAAATTTTTCATGATGACAGCTACTACGCCAACATTGCTCGATATACTCCAGGACAAAATACTTTCTGGCAAAAATTGTCTACGAAATTACCAGCAATCGATTTAATGGTAATGCAAAAGTATGCGGTGAAGGATAACACATGGTACATCTAAAATGTAGGTATTGAGCAAGCTTTTCGGAATAGAGAAGTTCCACTATCAATTGAAGATGCAGAATCTTGGTTTAGTAGCGTAGTCAGTAATAAATTTCAATCGGTACAAGAAGAACTTCCGCAAGCGCTTGATTTAAAATTAGACAGCAAGACTATTAAGAAATTGGAGAAAACTTACCTAGCGACTCCCCAGTTAGAGCATCTTTATGTCGATCGCGATTTCCGAATTGTGAAAACGCAACGCGAAGCAGCACAGCGACCAAGTTATACAATTGCCATACGCAGACAGTAATCTGTCCGGTTGCCGAATTATGATGTCTGTGTAGGTTGGTAATAGGTAATTGGTAATGGGAAAAGCCAATTAGCAAGACTTGATATCGAATAGCATATGAAAATTGCGGAACTAATCGCTTGGTTTGAAGCATGGGCAAACCCTGCTTGGCAAGAAAGCTGGGATAATTGTGGTTGGCAGATTGAACCTAGAGTTTTAGAAGAGTCAGCACGAGTTCTTGTATGCTTAACTCCAACTCTGGCAGTGATGGAAGAAGCGATCGCCCTCAAAGCATCAGGAAATCCTGTCAACTTAATCTTTGCCCATCATCCTTTAATCTTTAAGCCTGTTAAATCTTTACAAACTGGAGATGCGATCGCCGAAATAGCACGATTGGCATTTCATCATCAAATTGGCATTTACACAGCGCACACGAATTTCGATCAAGTTGCTGATGGTACGGCTGATGTTCTAGCGCGGATGTTAGAACTCAAGCACACTACTCCCATTGTAGAAACGCAAGCAGGGTTAGGATACGGTCGTGTAGGGGTTCTAGAGCCTACTTTAACTTTACAGGAACTTCTTACCAAAATTTACAATCAGCTCCAACCACCTGATCTCATCTTCTCTCCGGAAGCAAACCGAGAGCAAACAATTGAACGTCTAGCAGTGTTAGGTGGTTCAGGGGCTAGTTTTATTTCAGACGTTGTTAAAACTGGTGCACAAGCCTATTTGACTTCTGATTGTAAATTCCATCAATTCCAGGAAAGTCGCGATCGCGGTTTAATTCTCATCGATGCTGGACATTATGCTACTGAACGCCCTGCTTGCGCTCATTTAGTCGCAAAATTGCAAGACTTAAGGCTTGAATGGGTACAATTAAGTCAAAAAGATGAAGACTTTCGGCAATTTTACGGTAAATATTAACTAATAATTTTGCTATAAAAAGATGAAGTATCGCAAAACAATGAGTTAGAATCATTTACATTAGGATCAAGCCATATGAGTCCCTAGACTCGAAAGTTATATCACTTGACAAAAAGTGGTAACAAAAAATACCGAATTAACGGTAATTAATGTGTTTTGCCAATCAAAGAAAAGTTCTAGTCAATGGCAAGCGCTGGCTTGATTGAGGCAAATGTCTCATTGCTGTAAACTAAACCCAACTTCTTTGAATAATGTTGCAAATTCAACATCTCAAGCTCAGAAGCGGTCTACATAGCTAGCGACTTAGGAGGCAAAAAATGATAAAAACAATAAAAGTTGCTGGCAAGAGATTTTTCACACAAAGTGGAAATCCTGCAAACTGAGTAACACTCCACTGGGACATCACCCAGAACTATGTACAGATTTAACCTACGTTGTAAAAGGGCAGAAGCGATAGATGCTACACCGCAAGATTTATCAATTGTGTGGCGACGGGCGTGAAGTATGCGTTTTCTTGCGGGACCAGCAACGCTGGATAGAACGCGCCCGCATCATCGATATCGAAGGGGATTTAGTTACCCTACGTTATGAAACAGAAGAAGAAGACGAGGTTTGTTCTTGGGAAGAAATGGTTCGCCTAGAAAGCATTGGTGCTGTAACTCAAAAACTAGCTTCAGTACCACGCGGCAACGCTGAACCATTAGTTTCTGAAGATTGTCCAGAGGCAGAGCGAATTCGTCGTTATACTGACTCTAATCCTGATTAAAGTGGCTAGTAAAGAGAAAGTAGGAAACAAAATAAAAGTTTCTTACTTTCCCAAATTCTCAAAAACTATTCTTCATTATTGCGCTCATAAGCAGGGCAGTAACCTTCTGGTGTCACCTTAAACCCGAATAGAGGAGACGCTTGATTTAAACAGCGCTGTCCGCGCTGAAATTTACAGGTAGCGCAGCAACTAATCTCGCTAGCGATTAAGCGATCGCTTGTTTGATTAAGTAACTCGCGCTGTGACAAACCACGAATAACTAATTCTTCACCTTGCCAACGGGCTTCAACTAATCCTGTATCTGCAAAAACACGCCAACGAGGATCGGCAATAATTGCTTCCGGTAGTGTAATTGTGATTACTGTGCCCAACTCATTTAGTTCACCTTCATAGTTCGTTTCTGGCGCTGCTGGTTGGATAAAGGTATCGCCAACTGGTAAATCTACAATTGTGCCACTTGCTGGAGAATGTAAATGGTAGCGATTTTGCAGTTCATCTAAACCAGTCAGATCTGCGAGATATGCAGGCGAACCATGCACGAAAATAACGTGTTGTGGTCTTAAGTTATGAATCAGTTGCGTAATTCCAGGACCATCACTGTGCTGTGCGAGTAAATATGTTTCTACAATAGTTGTCGGTACTAACGAGGAAGATTGAGGTACTAATTCTGGCAATGATTGAGGATGGGGAAGCAAACGCCCTGGCTTCTCTGGTAGGAGAATCAGCCAAGGACCTGTTTTGGGTTGGCAATATTGTTGTAAATCCGCGCTTTCATCAGTGATAACGATGCAGGGATTGCCGACATCAGCCCGCTGCTGCGGTGTTATTCTGCGCATTCGGGGACGTACCCGTTCGTCCCAAAATAATGGTTGATGGCGAGCAAAGTTTTGCACTGCTGCAGGTAGTTGAGGTAGCATTTCTAGGTAAGCATCGCAGCCAGCAGCAACCATACCATCAACCCAAATATCTAAATCGCGACCGGTGAAGCTGTGATGACTCCGCAGTAGCATGAGAATTTCTTGTCCAATTCCCAGCGTTGGAGTTGGCATCAAAACACAATATCCTTGAGCGATCGCGCGATTGATCCGTTCTGCTAGTTGATTTTCTTGATTTCGCCGATGCGGATGTCTTGCTGTACCGTAACTACCTTCAATAATTAATACATCTGGCTTCAACCCGCGCAATTCCTCTAAAGGCATTCCTTCAACTAACCGCGAGTTAGATAAGAAAAAGTCACCTGTGTAGAGTACTGAATATGTGCGCTGTGGTGTGGTGTAAGTCAGTAAAATTGCGGCTGCACCTGGTAAATGTCCCGCCGGAAACAACTCCGCACTCAACCCATCTTGAAACTCCACAGGCGATCGCCACGGTAATGCTTGACAAAACTGCGGAATCTGGTTTGTTCCTAACCAGTTGAGGGGTAATAATTGCGTTGTCGCTTCGCTGGCGTAGATAGGTAATGAAGGAAAAGCTTGATGTAGGGCGAGTAAGCCTTGGGCGTGATCGGGATGCGCGTGAGTGCACAAAACCAAATCGGCTGGTGGCGATCGCTTGCCTTTTTTTAGGATCGAAATATCTTCAATACCACAGTCAAGTAAAATACGATATGGTCCCATCCGTACTAGTAAGCACATGCCTTCATCAGCATGATGAACGCTGTATGGGAAACACTCTAGTTCGGAACTTGTTTCTCCAGCAGGACGGGAGGCTGTAGGTATACGTTCGCTCATGTACACCTCCACCTAAACCCAGTGCAAGCTAGAAGCTAGAAAATCAATGATCTGATTGATGAACCTCACCCCTGATTTAACTATACGATTCCTGCTTTTCTAATGGGCAGAACCGTTACCGTGGTAATTATCTGTATCATAAAAGCCATTTTTGGTACCAAAGAATAAGCACGACACAGTAAAAATGACTGTTAATCCCACGAGAATCAGCTTTACATCCATTTTTACACTCCCTCAACCTTCACTTCAGGATAAAATTACCAAAGTCAACTTTGACTATAGTAAATTGCGTGAATTCAACTACACTCAATCAGATTGTAGAACCTTCTTGGTTAGAGCGTCCATCTCCTGAAGTTGCGCCAGACCTACTTGGCTGTACGCTTGTACGTAAATTCCCTGACGGACAACTTCTGCGGGGGTTAATTGTGGAAACTGAAGCTTATGCAGTTGGAGATCCGGCGTTTCATGCTTATCAACGACGCACTGAACGTAATGCGGTAGTCTTTGGATCTGCAGGTAGAAGTTATGTTTATCTCATCTACGGGATTTATCACTGTTTCAACGTTGTCACAGATGTTGATGGTGTTCCAAGTGCCGTTTTAATTCGTGCTTTACAACTAGAGTCTTTATCAGAGAACGCATCATCGAAACCTCACCGAATTGCGGCTGGACCTGGAAAATTGTGTCTAGCTTTACAGATTAATCGCAATTTAAATGGTTCAGTTCTTCAACCAGGTGAACCACTGTGGTTAGAACATCGTTCTCCAGACTTTCAACAACAACTTGACGATCGAACTACTGCTTTTGTGCAAACTACCCGCATTGGGCTTACTCAAGGCGTCGATCTACCGTGGCGGTGGTATATCAAAAATTGTCCTGCTGTTTCTAAAACTTGACATTTAAGTGATTACTTATATATTCTAAAAATAGTTAAGCATTTACTTAAGTATTTGCTGTTTTTATGCGAGGAGATATTTTTTATGCGATCGCCGATCCGACACGTCGGGCAATTTTAGATCGCCTGCGAGATGGAGAACAACCTGTAAAACAACTTGCAGAACCTTTTGCAATGTCTTTACCTGCAATTTCGCAGCATTTACAGATTTTGTGTGAGGTAGGTTTAGTTACTCAACGGCGCTTAGGGCGTCAGCGGATATATCAACTCAATCCCGAACCATTGCAAGAAGTGAAAAATTGGGTTTCACATTACGAATTTTGGCAAGAGAAACTCGATAACCTGGGTGAATATCTGGAGGAGTCATGTTCCGAGTCGCAAAATTAGAAGCTTTCTATCCTTATCCGCCAGAAAAAGTTTGGAAGGCGATCGCCAATCGTTCTTCATTAGCAAAATGGTTGATGGAAAACGACTTTGAACCGCGTTTAGGGCACAAGTTTTGTTTTCAATCGCAATTACCAGGGTTAAACGAGGTTATTTACTGCGAAGTACTGAAACTTGTAGAACCATACGAACTTGCTTATTCTTGGCAAGACAATGTGATGGAATCTCCCTCAATTGTGAATTGGATACTTACACCTGTTGACGGCGGTACGCAACTGCATTTAGAACATCGCGGATATCAACAGGATGCGATCGCTATCAGTCAACCTAAACGTCCTACTCAATCTTGGCAAGCACAGCTAACGCATCAAGTCTTGGTAAGCGATCGCATTTCGGAATCCCAACAACTTGGCAGTATTCTCCTCAATTCCTACTTCAGTGGTAAATGGGAATATCTAATCAATGACAAACTTGCGGAAGTTTTGGCACAGGAAACACAAGACAATTTCGCACTTTCTTAAGGAAGCTACTTAGAACTGCTATCACTCTAAATATTAACTGTGGGGTAGGCATCTTGCCTGATCACTGAGACATCTTTTTGGTAACTACAATGAATACTCCCATCCCACTTAGCATTCCAGTCATTCAACCTTTTCTTCATAAAGACCAAACGTTCGATATTTATTCGCGATTACTTGCTGAGCGAATTGTCTTTTTAAAGGGCGAACTAACTGAGGAATTAGCTAACTTAATTGTTGCACAACTACTATTTCTTGATGCTGAAGATCCAGAAAAAGACATCTCCTTATTTATCAACTCTTCTGGAGGTTTAGCAACCGCAGCAATGACAGTTTACGATGCCATGAAACAACTTCGTACAAATGTTACGACAATTTGTGTTGGTACTGCTGCTGCAATGGGTGCTTTTTTACTATCTTCTGGAACTAAGGGCAAAAGATATGCTTTACCACACTCCCGAATTAAATTACAGCAACCAACAGGAAATACTGAAGGAAACGCAACTGATATTGAGGTAGCTGCTCAGGAGATTTTATATCTTAAAGAAACACTGAATCAAATTCTTGCTGAAAATACTGGAAAAACTCAAAAGCAAATTGAAGTTGATTTAAATAGAAATTTATTTCTGAGTGCCGAAGAAGCAAAAAAATACGGCTTAATCGATAATATCGTCACAAAAATACCATGAAAATCTTGATTATAGGAGGAACCAATTTTATTGGTCCAGAAGTAGTGCATCGACTTCATACAATGGGTCATGAGATCGCTGTATTTCATCGAGGAAAAACTGTAGCTGAATTACCAATAGGAGTGGAGGAAATTAAGAGCGATCGCACTCAACTTCCTGAAATGAAAAGCGAGTTGCAGCGTTTATCTCCTGATGTAGTTTTAGACATGTTTGCTTATACTGAGCAAGATGCACTGACCATAATGAAGTCATTTAAAGGCATTGCTCAACGTGTTGTTGCGATTAGTAGCATGGACGTGTATCGTGCCTACAACGTCCTTTTAGGGAAAGAATCTGAGATTGTTCCTGTACCACTCACCGAAGATTCGCCATTGCGTCAGCAACTCTATCCTTTTAAGGATATGCCACAAAGAGCGCTCAACGCTCCGGCTGATTACGACAAAATCTTGGTGGAACGAGTCGTGATGAGCGATACTGATTTACCTGGTACAGTTATCCGCTTACCAATGGTATATGGACCAAAAGACCCATTGCATCGGTTGTTTCCTTATCTAAAAAGGATGGATGAAAATCGTCCTGCAATTTTGTTACCAGAAAATTTTGCTCAATGGCGCGGTTGTTATGGATATGTAGAGAATGTCGCACACGCGATCGCACTCGCAGTTACAAATCCACAAGCCACAGGACGTATCTATCATGTGGCAGATTTACAAGTTTCTGAAATCGAACGGCTTAGTTACTTTGGGAAGGCTGCTGGCTGGCAAGGTGAAGTAATATCTGTTCCTAAACGCTATTTACCAGCAGGTTGGAATTTACCTTTTAATACCAAACAAGATTGGTTAGTTGATACAACACGAATTCGTCAAGAACTCGGTTACAGCGAGGTGGTATCTCAAGCAGAAGCGCTGACACAAACAATTAACTGGGAACGCAGTAACCCGCTGCTAGAAATGCCTCAATGGACAGGATTAGAGTTGTTGGATTATGTTACTGAGGATGAAATTTTATCTCGATTGAGCTACTCTCAGATATAAGAAAGCTTTGTTGAAACGAACCACTCCAGACACTGAGGAAAGAGATTTTTATAAATAATTTGAGCTTACTATAATACAAACGTGAAGGCAGGATAGTATTGTAATCTTGATGCAGTCTGGTAAAACATAAGAAACTGCAATCAATCGATTCATGCCAAGCCAGCAATTTAATTCTTACGATCCGCGTCAAGCCAAATGGAATGGTATTTCTATTGATAAATGGCAACCATCCGACTGGAAGCAATGGAAACCAAATGCGGGAAAAGACGAGACGGCGAAACTAGAACGCGAGTATCTGAGGATTAAGTATGCGATCGCTCAAGCAAACACTGCATTAAGTATCGATCGAGTAAAAGTTAAACTCAAGCTAACTACAGCTAAATCGATTGGGTTGCAAGGTACTTTTCCTTGTAAACCTGGCGATCTTGGTAAAAATGGAAGTTTCAACAAACAATACACAATTTCCTTGGGGTTTTCTGCAAGTGATGCTGGTATAAAAACGGCTGTCGCCAAAGCACGGGAATTAGATCTACTGTTAATGACAAAGCAATTTCAGTGGACGCCAGAACTCTTAGGCAAGCAAGCTCAAAAAATTGCATTACCACATGATGCTGCAAAACCGATTAGTGAATTAATTCAAGAATACGAGCGAGAATTTTGGAAGACTCACGAAAAAAATCGCCAAGGATTCCGTACTTGGGAAACTCATTATCTACGACATCTCAAAAAACTTCCTCAAGATGTTACCTTAACTCAAAAAGCCTTAGAACAAGCCTTAGAATCAGTTCCACCCAATACCTCAACAAGGTATTATTTAGCTTGGCAACTCAAAAAGTTTTGTGAGTTTTGTGGTGTTGATGGTAATAAGATTATTTATTCGTATACTACTCCTCAACCATTACCAAGTCTTCGCAAAATCCCTACTGATGAAGAGATCATTCAAGGTTTTGATACAATAGGAACTCCTCTATCACCCTACGCTAGTAAAGAAAATCTGACACAACCTGAACAGTGGCAATGGGTATATGGAATGTTGGCGACTTATGGTTTAAGACCTCATGAATTATTTGCTGTAGATCTCAAAGCTTTCACTGCTCCATCAAATATATTTCATTTAGTTACACTCGATCCTAGTCTTACTGGTGGTACGAAAACAGGCGAACGTACGTGTGGAATTCCACCATTGCATCCTCAGTGGGTTGAGTTATTTGATTTAAAAAACGTGAATCCCTACACAGGAGGAACTTTAAATAACAAAACTGCGAGGATTCACATTCGGTTTAGAACGACTGATATAGGTTTTAAACCTTATGATTTGCGCCACGCCTATGCTTTGCGCGGACATCGCTTGCGTATCCCAATTAAGACTATGGCTGATTATATGGGACATACGGTACAAGAGCATACGAAAACCTATCAAAGATGGATGAATGAAGATACAAACTTAGAAATTTATAAAGAAATAGTTATTCAAAAGGTAAATACTCAAGAAGCACTCAAAGTCAGGGTAGATGAATTAGAGGTCGAAAATGCTGTTCTCAAAGCTGAAATTAAGACCTTGAGGGAAATAGTTATCAAACATCAGCTTGGTAAACTACTAAGTTAAATAATGTACTTTTAAGCACATTTTTGTCTCAATGTCAATCAATGCTAGAAAGAAAATGACGGCTTAAAGTAAGAAAGAATTAAGAAACAATAGTGATAGAAAAATCTCAATACTAAGCCTGAAGAGAGTTATAGATGGTAAAACCGCGCAGGGCCCTTGCGCAGCATTGGCTCAAAAATGAAAAAGCCCTCAACCAAATTGTCACAGCAGCCGCAATCACAACACACGATCGCATCCTCGAAATCGGTCCTGGAACCGGCGTATTAACTCGTCGCCTATTACCGCTAGCCGAATCAGTAGTCGCTGTAGAAATCGACTCTGATTTATGCGAATTGTTAGCTAAAAAGCTGGGAAATACTGAAAACTTCTTACTCCTACAAGGCGATTTCCTAGAAATAGATTTACCCACTTTATTAACTCCCTTCCCTAACTTTCGCTCACCCAATAAAGTAGTCGCAAATATTCCCTACAACATCACTGGACCAATTCTTGAAAAACTACTCGGAACAATCGCAAACCCCAATCCTCAACCCTTTGACTCGATCGTACTGCTCGTTCAAAAAGAAGTCGCCGATCGCTTGTACGCTAAACCAGGGTCAAAAACTTTTGGCGCACTATCTGTCCGCGTCCAATACTTAGCCGAATGTGAATTCATCTACCACGTATCAGCAAAAAGCTTTTATCCACCACCAAAAGTAGACTCTGCTGTTGTTAGATTGCGTCCGCGACAACTACAATCGTTACCACTAAATCCACAACATCTAGAAACTCTAGTCCAAATCGGGTTTGGTGCAAAACGCAAAATGTTACGAAATAATTTAAAAGCGATTGTGGAACGCGATCGCTTAACTGAACTACTAGAAAATTTAGAAATCAATCCCCAAGCCCGCGCCGAAGACCTCAGCGTCAATCAATGGATATCCTTAAGTAATCAACTAGAAGCGGTTCTAGCCACTAATTAACGTGGACTGGGAGTTAAGAAAGTCTTACCCTCATAACTCAAAACTCATAATTCAAAACTCAAAACTATTTAAAAATGCATTCTTATTCACTCATTGCACCTGCCAAAATTAATTTATATTTAGAAATCATCGGCGATCGCCCCGATGGATACCATGCCTTGGCAATGATCCTCCAAAGCATCAACTTAGCCGATCAAATCAATATCCGCGCTGCAAGTACAGATACAATCCGCGTTCGCTGCGAACATCCTCAAGTCCCTACCGATAAAAGTAACTTAGCGTATAAAGCAGCAGCATTAATGGCAAACCAATTTCCCAATGCTTTTGCGCAGCATGGTGGTGTAGAAATCACAATCAACAAACAAATTCCTGTCGCTGCTGGATTAGCAGGAGGATCGACAAACGCCGCCGCTGTGTTAGTCGGAATCGATTTATTGTGGGAACTAGGACTCACGCAATCTGAACTCGAAGAACTCGCCGGACAACTTGGTTCAGATGTTCCCTTTTGTATTGCAGGTGGAACAGCGATCGCTACAGGGAGAGGTAACGAACTTTCGCCATTACCAAACTTAGATCATTTATATGTCGTCCTAGGAAAATATCGCAGCCTTGCAGTTTCTACAGCATGGGCTTACCAAACCTATCGACAGCAATTTGGTGACTCTTACTTAACCGACACCCACAGCCTAACCTCACGCGCCTCAGCAGTCCACTCTGGAGCAATCGTCAAAGCGATCATCCGTAAAGATGGTGTGCAAATTGCTGAAAAACTCCACAATGATTTAGAGCGTGTCGTGTTACCAGAGTATCCCCAAGTTGCACAGCTACGGCAAGTGTTTCAGGAAGCTGGAGGTAATGGTACTCTGATGTCCGGTTCAGGTCCTACAGTATTTACTTTATGCGAGTCGTACGAGCAAGCACAACAAGTAAAGCAGTATGTGAGAAGTGCAATTCCCAATCCAGATCTGGAACTCTGGTTAGCCCAAACGTGTAGTACAGGTATTCAAATAGCCACTAGTACTAAGTAAAGAACATGAATAACCAAGATAAGACTGATACTAAACCTACAAATACCACAACACAGACACCAACTCCGCTGCGTTGTTTAACAGGCTCTCTCATTTCTGGGGGACTTGCGATCGCACTATATTCACTCACCGCTGCGATCGCCCAGACTTTTGCCGCTAAGCCTATTCATTCTGATAATCCGGCAGTAATTAACATTGCCTCCGCAGTTCGTACCTTGGTAGTTGGAATGACTGCATTGGGGACTGGAATATTTGGTTTAGTCGCCCTAGGCTTAATTGGCTTAGCAATTCAAATTCTAATTCAGCAAGCCACCAAAAAAGGTTCACCTAGTTAAATCATCACACTATCATCGTTTACCGTCGCGGCGATCGCTTGGCTCTTTTTTAAATGCACACTGATTAGGAAGGAAATGATATGACCCGCGATCATTTCACTATGCTTTCAATTGTTATGTTTTCCTGAAGAAAAGAACCGTAGTTACAAAAACGAGCTTTTTGTTAGATGCGAGACACATTTATCAAGCTTTCCTCCGCTTCTTACCTATTTTGAAACTTCATTCTTTGCAATTCTTATTTTTGTCTCAACTTTTCCCCACACATTCCCCATTTTTTCCACAGGTAGATCTGGTTTTTTCCACAGATTTAACTCAGTTTTCCACAGGTCATAACGTTAAATAATCATTTGATGGCGGATCTGTGGATTTTGTCTGTTGTGACTGTCTTTGACCTCAATACGGAGATTATGTAAAGTTATGTAATGAAAATTAGCCTGAAAGGTTGATTTTCGCGTGAAGATTTTTTTTATATAAAGTCTCTTGTAATATTTCGCAGCATTGACTAGCTGGTGATTTATGCCGCACAATAATGCACCTACCCCGCTATTAGCTTGACTATTCTTTCGTGGTGGGAAAGTCCCAGAAAGCTTGAAATAGTCTGCAAGAATTCTTGTCACCTTTATTTAGGGAGATTCTCAATGAACTCTACAGTTAGTATCCTGACCGAAATTCCTGAAGAACTACATGAATCACTCAAAAACTACTTAGAAAGTCATCCTACCTGGGATCAAGATCGCGTATTCACTGCTGCGTTATCGTTATTTTTGCTCCAAAATGGCAATGGCGATCGCCGTGCTGCTAGAGTCTACCTCGAAAGCTTGTTCCATCACTGCAACTAGACAACTAAAATCAGCGAGAACGTACTGAAGATTGAAGATTGCTATATTTTTTTGTATAGCACTTAAAATTTCAACTAACAACTTCATACTAGTAGCGGCTGCCTTCCACCAAGAAAAGATGTTGCAGCCGCTTGACAATTTGTGTATTTGGCTTAATTGTTCGACTCTGGGAGATTTGGAGCTTCAAATTTATAACCAACACCACGAACAGTCTGAATCAAAATAGGTTGAGTTGCATCAATCTCGATTTTCTTACGTATTTGACCAATATGCACGTCTACAACCCTCTGATCTCCTACGTAATCGTAATCCCAAACTTCTTGAATGAGTTCTGCACGCCGCCACACTCGCCCTGGATGGCTAGCTAAAAAACGCAACAAGTCAAATTCCAGAGCCGTTAAAGGAATGAGTTGATTATTCAGTGTCACCTCCCTACGCTCAGGATCAATTACCAGCTTTTCAAAGGTCAAGCGCTGTTTTTCTGCTGCTGTGACAACTCGCTGACGCTTCAAAATAGCAGCAACTCTGACTTCTAATTCTCCTAAACTAAAAGGCTTGGTTAGATAGTCATCTGCACCTTGAGCAAATCCCCGAATTTTGTCAGCTTCATCAGCTCGACTCGTCAACATTAAGACGAAAACCTTTGTGCGATTCTGCATATCTTGGCAAAGAGTATAACCAAGTACATCCGGAAGATTAACATCAAGAATCACTAAGTCAGGGTTAAATTGCTCAAAAGCAGTTAACGCAGTCTTGCCATCTTCGGCAGACTCCACCTGATAGTTCTTGCTTGATAAAAAGCGTTGGATTAAATTACGGATAGCAGGATCGTCATCAACGACAAGAATCTTGGCAAGAGCCATAGTCATCACTTTTTACAACAAACAAAAGGATCAGTAGGTACACAAATGTTGCGATCGGGCAAGTTCAGCAACAAAAACGGCAATGCTTAAACAATTATCAGCTTATAAGTCTGTAATGCCAAGCGTCTTCCGCAATTCTACTATTGCTTTTTACATATAATGACGGAGAGACAAATTATTCAGTGTTTCTCTCACTCGAAAACTCGGGTTGTGCTAAATTGAGTATTGGTAATCTTTAGTCGATGGTTAAATTAACCTGGTCAGACACTGATAAGGTATTCCAATCGACACACTCTGATATTAAGCTTTCCTTTACTGGCTGCTCCCGCGATTGAGTCAACATGGGCGATCAAAATTACTACGAAAAGCTTGGGGTAAGCGAAGACGCGACATTCGATGAAATTCAAGAGGCTCGCAATCGCCTTCTGCAACAGTACAGTGGCGATTATAAGCACCTAGAAGCAGTCGAAGCAGCTTACGATGCCATATTGATGGAAAGGTTGCGGATGCGTCAAGAAGGTAAAATTAAAGTACCTGAAGGTATCCGTTTTGCAGAGCGGCTTACACAAGTACCACCGAAAGAAAATTCATCACCAGTACAAAAATCACCAGAATGGTTACAGCGGTTAGTTGATCAGCCAAGTTTAACAGACATCATTTTGCCAGCAACTGTATTTTCAGGATTAAGTGCTTTAAGCATTTTTTACACGGCTGCTAGCGCTCAAATTCTACAAATAGCATTGATTGTTGGTGTCGGCACTAGTTTCTTCTTTCTATACCGTAAAGAAAAGAAGTTTGGTAGGGCAGTACTGTTAACTGGAATGGGCTTAGTGACAGGACTCATTGCCGGAGCAATATTTGGTAGTTTACTTTTACCTCAACTCAGTAGTTTAGGAATCTCAGTTGAGCAATTTTCTACAACTCTGACGTTTATTTTGCTGTGGTTGATTAGCAGTTTCCTGCGATAGAAATACTGAAGTAGGTAAAGGAATTTAAATAAAAATTCCTTTACCTAACGTTATTGCTCAAACAACTTGAGGTAAAGACTTGTATGAGAGGATATCCACTGCCTCTTGCAAGTCATTCACGATTAAATCAGGCTGATAAATCTCTAATTGAGCGCGATCGCGAATACCGCACAACACAGCCATCACTTTAACTCCATGTTTTTTAGCAGTCACAATATCAGCTTCTGTATCGCCTACCATCCATGTCTCATAAGCGGGTGGTAGCTCAAGAAGTGCGCGCTTCATCAATAATGGTTTATCATCAACATCGCGCGTCTTTACATAATCATTACTCAAGCAATAACACCGATTTTTTGGAAAAAATTTACCAAGATCGTGTTGATTGAAAGCGTATTCTAGTTCTCGCACGCGACGCATAGTCATAACAGCCAGATCTATGCCAGCCTGTTGCACTTCTTCTAAAGCTGCAACTGCACCTGCTGCAAGGCGATCGTACTTAAAGTATGGTTGAGTGTGAACTGTGTCGCGTCGCAGTTGAGCAAATTCTTGTGCTTGTAATTCATCTAAACCAGAAGCTATACCGATATTCTTCTCTGAAACCCTTGCTCTTTTTAATTCCCAAAACTTAGATTTACTAAGTTGTCTAATGCGCTGGTTCGGAAGTTTAGTTTTCTGCAGGCAAAGTTGGTAAACCTGATAGTATCTTTCTGATACATCAATGATTGGACCGTCAAAGTCTGTGATAAGTCTTAACATTTAAATTTAGAGTGTAAAATTTATTTACACATTAGCTAAATTCTTACACAGTTAAGTTTTAACTTTCTAATCAGTGTGTTTAAGATTACTAATCTAATAGTCATTATTGAAGACTGCCGCGCTTGTCTTGTTCGCGTTCGATCGCTTCAAACAAAGCACGAAAATTACCTTCGCCAAATCCAGGCGCTTGCCGTCGGCGTTCAATCAACTCAAAGAAAAAAGTGGGTTCGCCAAAAATTGGTTGCGTGAAAATTTGAAGTAGCAATGCATCAGGATTTGTATCCTGCCAATCAACCAAAATCTCTTGTCGGGCAATTTCCTGAAATTCATCTGTCGATAAAGGAATTTGTCGTGCTTGCAACTGCGTGTAGTAGTTCGGAGGAACAGGAAGAAACGCTAATCCCCGATTGCGAAGTTTTGCGACACTCGACACAATATTCGTTGTCTGTAAAGCGATATGTTGAATTCCAGATCCGCGATTAATATCCAAAAACTCTTGAATTTGAGAATTAGGAGACGCAGGTTCATTGATTGGTAATTGAACTTGGCGATCGCGCGAAACTAAAACCTGGCTGTGTAAGCCTGAGCGATCTGTGTGAATCTTAAACGATTGCTTTGTTTGAAAACCCAAAGTATTTTGATACCAAGTGACGGCACGCTCTAAGTCACCTGCGGCTACATTCATAACAATGTGATCGATGCCCGTCAAAGCAAAGGGAGAGGGAGATAAAAGGTTTTGTTGATCTTCACTTTCTATCTTGTGCTCGATCAAAGTATGGGATAGAGAACCCCAACCAGCAATTTTGCCAGATTTAATATTCTTCTGCCCATTGTGACGTCGCTCAAGTGGTTGTAATATTTTTGCCCCGTGGGCGATCGCCTGATGCCAAACTCTATCAAGATCCTCAATACTAAACGCAATATCAGCTACACCAGGTGGATGCTGCTGCAAAAAATGTGCGACAGGACTCTGGGGCAGGAGTGGAGAAGATAATACAAAGTAGACAGTGCCACTTCTGACAACTTCAGTATAAGTGTTTCCATCACTGACGCCACGGGTGACTGATTGAAAACCTAAATGTTGAACAAACCAGTTACTAGATGCTTGGGCATCTTCTACATAAAAATGAACGCGATCGATCCTCATATCCTCCAAAGATCCAGCACAACAGCTTATCTGTGTGTAAATTTTGCCTAATTTGGCTGGATTTGCAGGTCATTCTTAAGCAAGAAACCTCCTCCATTAATTAGAAGAACAAATGACTTTCTGGCTGAAGATTAATTTCCATGGGTACAGCTTGTGGTTCAGCTGATAATGCATAAAAAATCGCATCCGCAGCCGTTTGAGTACTGAGCATTTTTTTTCGATCTACTTTTAACTGTACGTTATCCCAAAATGGAGAATTTACTCCACCAAAGTAGAATAGCGTGAACTTAACACCAAATCGCTTTAACTCTTCTGCCATACATCTACTAAAACCAACAACAGCAAATTTAGAAGCACAATAGGCTGCAGCCATTGGCATTGAATGCTTACCAAGAATTCCCACAAGATTACAAATATGTCCATTTTTGCGCTCTTGCATCAATTCGGCTGCTGCTTGACTTGTGTAGAAACTACCCTTAAAGTTAACGTCGAGCATTGCCTCTAAATCAGCAGGTTCCAAGTTCCCATATGGCTTCATAACTCCTGCACCAGCAGCATTCACTAAAGCATCAATGTGACCAAACTGGGCAACAGCTTTGTCCATCAATGTATCAACTTGTTGCCGATCTGTAATGTCTGTAGGCACGGTTAAGACTTGTCCGGCAGTTGCACTGAGTTGACTAGCAAGATGAGAGAGATTGTTGCTATCTCTTGCTGCTAATATTAACTGCGCTCCTTGGTTAGCCAGTTTGTGGCTTAACGCCGAACCAATACCACCAGTTGCCCCAACAACTACAACAACTTTGTCCTGCATACGTTTATTTACATTTCTTTACATCTTTTTTTATCATACTTGGATAAAACGCCTACATCCAAAGCAATAGAAGTACGATATTCTCAAAGGTTTAAGACAAATAATTAAAATTACGTTACATTTAATTAAGATTCCAATTGACTTTAACCGCACTTCAACTAATCCATATCAGGACTGGGAAGCAGCGGCAAAAAAGTTAAAAATATCAATTAAAAGCTCTTTTTTTAGCAATGGTCAATATGTTTAGGACATTATAGAGGCTCAGAATTATTACTCTAACTGACTTTTAACCCTGAACCGTAGGTCTGCGCTTAGCGCGTCCTCTGACCCCTGCTATAGAGGGTACAGCACCCGATAGTAGAAAAGCTGAACTGTTGTATATGCATTGAAAGGCAACTAACTGATGAAACTTTCCTGGAGAGTACTCTTACTGTGGACATTGCCTGCACTGGTGATTGGCTTCTTCTTTTGGCAAGGAGCATTTGCTACCGCTCCCACAGATATGAGCAAGAATACAGCCAGTACCCGCATGACCTATGGTCGCTTCTTAGACTACCTCGATTCTGGTCGTGTCACGAGTGTGGATCTATATGAAGGAGGTCGTACAGCAATTGTAGAAGCCGTTGACCCAGAATTAGACAACCGCGTTCAACGTCTACGGGTAGATCTACCTTACAATGCTCCTGAGCTAATTTCTAAGCTCAGAGGTGCTAACATCAGCTTTGATTCTCATCCACTGCGCAATGATGGAGCAATTTGGGGACTACTTGGTAATTTAATCTTTCCCATCTTGTTAATTGGTGGCTTGTTCTTCTTGTTCCGACGTTCTAGCAATATCCCAGGTGGTCCTGGACAAGCAATGAACTTTGGTAAATCCCGCGCTCGATTTCAAATGGAAGCCAAAACAGGTGTCAAGTTTGATGACGTTGCTGGAATTGAAGAAGCCAAAGAAGAACTCCAAGAAGTCGTCACCTTCCTCAAACAACCGGAACGCTTTACTGCTGTGGGTGCTCGTATTCCCAAAGGCGCGCTGTTAGTCGGACCACCAGGAACAGGTAAAACACTTCTGGCTAAAGCGATCGCCGGCGAAGCTGGAGTGCCATTTTTCAGTATCTCTGGTAGTGAATTTGTCGAAATGTTTGTTGGTGTTGGTGCTTCCCGCGTCCGTGACTTATTCAAAAAAGCCAAAGACAACGCGCCTTGCTTAATCTTTATCGATGAGATTGATGCAGTAGGAAGACAACGTGGAGCAGGTATCGGCGGTGGTAACGATGAGCGCGAACAAACGCTCAATCAGTTACTCACAGAAATGGATGGATTTGAAGGCAATACAGGAATTATCATTATCGCGGCAACGAACCGTCCTGATGTTTTAGATTCTGCATTACTGCGTCCTGGAAGATTTGACCGTCAAGTTATTGTGGACGCTCCTGATGTTAAAGGACGTCAAGAAATTCTCCAAGTACATGCACGAAATAAGAAACTGGACGCGAATGTGTCATTAGACGCAGTAGCAAGACGGACACCAGGATTTACAGGAGCAGATTTAGCCAACTTGCTCAACGAGGCGGCAATTTTGACAGCCAGACGACGTAAAGAAGCAATCTCATTGTTAGAGATTGATGATGCGATTGACCGAGTTGTCGCAGGGATGGAAGGAACACCGCTAGTCGATAGCAAGAGCAAACGTTTAATTGCCTATCATGAAATTGGTCATGCCTTAATTGGCACTGTGCTAAAAGACCACGATCCCGTGCAGAAAGTTACACTGATTCCACGCGGACAAGCACAAGGACTGACATGGTTTACTCCTAGTGAAGACCAAGGATTAATTTCGCGCGCACAATTAAAAGCACGAATTACTGGTGCTTTGGGCGGAAGAGCCGCAGAGGATATCATATTCGGCGCAGCAGAAATTACGACAGGTGCCGGTGGCGATTTGCAGCAAATTAGCGGTATGGCACGCCAAATGGTAACTCGCTTTGGCATGTCAGATTTAGGTCCACTGTCGCTAGAAAGCCAGAGTGGTGAAGTATTTTTAGGTCGTGATTGGATGGCACGCTCAGAATACTCTGAATCTATTGCTTCTCGGATAGATGCTCAAGTCCGCGCCATTGTAGAAGAGTGCTACGAAAACGCCAAAAAGATTATGCGAGAAAATCGTGTGGTCATTGATCGCCTAGTCGATCTGTTAATTGAGAAAGAAACAATCGATGGCGAAGAGTTTCGTCAAATCGTTGCTGAGTACACTGATGTCCCTGAAAAGCAATCTGTATCAGCAATGTAAACGCTCCCAAGTCACTAAAATATTAAGTTCTGTAAATAAGGGCGATCTATTCGCCCTTATTTTTTTATATGAAGTGAACAAGCCCTACTAATTTAGAAAATCCTTGTTATAACACGCAAAGATAGATACCTAAAAGGCATGACACTATCTTTTAGTGCTGTAAAGCTATAGACACTAAAAATAATACAAAAAATCTCTTCTCTTGTCTTTAAAACAAAGCACTAGCTGATCTCAGGAAATTGGCAGCGTACAGGTGTAGATTAGCCTAGCCTTTGACGAAGGTCACAGCTATTTTGCCTGCAGTATTTTTATAATCTGTTGTCCAATATAGCTACAAATTTGCTGCTTTTTAAGTAGCGTTTGTTTCTTTTGTTACTGTTTATAGAGTGTTCTAGCTGGATTTCTTAAGTGTAAATGCTTAATCTAGGATGTCAATAGTATTAAATCAAACACAAAATAACTACTTAAAGATTTAGTTAACGGAACTCTCTAACCTGTTATTCCATCTTAGATCGCGGGAACAATAGCAACAGGAAGTAGCTACGCACCCTAAATTATCACCTGGAGCGATTGAAACGACCCCTATGCCAGCAACATCTTTTTACGCCTACACCGCTTACGAAGAGCAATCCCCTCAAGATTTTCAGCAAGAACCTAACGAAGCTGATTTAATTGAAGGAGATCTGATTGACTTCGATATGGAGTCTAACGATGCGGCTAACTTGCAGCCAGTTAATCGTCGCACCACCGATTTGGTACGTCTGTATCTACAAGAAATTGGTCGAGTGCATCTTTTAGGGCGAGACGAAGAAGTTTCCGAAGCTCAAAAAGTACAGCGTTACATCCGCTTGGTAGAACTGCGTTCTCAAGCAGCCAAAAATGGGGATGAAATTATGATTCCCTACGAGCAGCTAATGGAAGTTCAAGAGCGCTTAACATCTGAATTAGGACATCGACCTTCCCTGGAACGTTGGGCTACTAGCGCTGGCATAGAGGTCTCAGAACTCAAACCAACACTCATTAAAGGAAAACGGCGTTGGGCTGAAATTACTGGTTTAACAGTGCAAGAGTTAGAGCAAATCCAAAGTGAGGGCAACCGCGCTAAAGAACACATGATCAAGGCAAATTTACGCCTAGTTGTGTCAGTTGCGAAAAAGTATCAAAATCGCGGTTTAGAGCTACTCGATCTTGTACAAGAAGGAACGCTTGGTTTAGAAAGAGCTGTTGATAAGTTTGATCCAACTAAAGGTTATCGATTTAGCACTTATGCATATTGGTGGATTCGCCAGGGTATTACGCGAGCGATCGCTACCCAAAGTCGGACAATTCGCCTACCAGTTCACATAACAGAAAAACTCAATAAAATCAAGAAAGCACAACGGAAAATTTCACAAGAAAAGGGTCGCACACCAACGATTGATGATATTGCAGCAGAGTTAGAAATGACACCGCCGCAAGTCAGGGAAGTTTTGTTGCGAGTACCTCGTTCAGTATCTTTAGAAACTAAAGTAGGTAAGGAAAAAGACACAGAACTTGGAGACTTACTAGAAACAGATAGTATTTCACCAGAAGAAGTGTTAATGCGTGAAGCCCTCCAACGCGACTTGCAGCATTTGCTGGCAGATTTAACTGATCGCGAACGTGATGTCATTTTAATGCGCTTTGGTCTAGGAGATGGTCACTCATACTCGTTGGCAGAAATTGGACGCGCATTAGATCTTTCTCGCGAACGGGTACGCCAGATTGAATCCAAGGCTTTACAGAAGTTACGCCAACCTAAACGCCGTAACCAAGTTCGGGACTACTTAGAGACTTTGGGCTAAAGTGCGAGGTATGAGGGCGTGGAATACCATGCCCTGTTTTTAGTTCACAAATCCGCCACTTGCTATTAGAAAACATTTGCAATAAATATGTCTTGTTGACAATTAATGCAAATCTTTTTTATAATTATCAATAAATATGCTTTGTTGAGAAGGTTGTCATGACTGTTTATACAGCTACCTCGCTCAAGGCGGAACTCAACGATCGTGGTTGGCGTTTAACTCCTCAGCGAGAAGTCATTTTACACGTTTTTCAAGAGCTTCCTAAAGGCGAACATCTTAGTGCAGAAGACCTATATCATCATTTAGAAGCTCAAGGAGAAGGAATTAGCTTATCCACGATTTACCGGACACTAAAGCTAATGGCGCGGATGGGTATCTTGCGGGAATTAGAGTTAGGAGAAGGACACAAACACTATGAAATCAATCAGCCCTATCCCTACCATCATCATCACTTGATCTGTGTTCGTTGTAATAAAACAATCGAGTTCAAGAATGATTCAATTTTGAAAATTGGTACAAAGACAGCCCAGAAAGAAGGATACCATTTACTGGACTGTCAGTTAACAATCCATGCGGTGTGTCCTTCATGTCAAAGAGCGTTATTACCTTTATAGACAGATAAAGTGAACAAGGAGAAGTGGTATCACACACTATTCTTCGATTTTTTCGATGTTACCTGCTTTGATCCAACCTTCTTGTTCGCCGTTCTCTATACGTATTCTTTGCCAACCCTCGTCAGAACTTGTTTCTAAAACCGTAAGTTCCTCGTTGTAACCAACTCCACCAATTCGCTCAGCCTCTAAGCTTGGCTCTGAACGTACGCTCAAACCTTGTGCCCACGTCACTCGTGCCTTGTATGTTCCAGGTGATAGGGATGTTGAAGATGCTTCAGTTGTGTTTGCAGTAGGAGTTGCTTGAGTACTAGATGAAGCTGTATAAGGAGATGTTGCAGGAGTAGAACCTCTAGCCTTTACTTCAGCACTATCATTGGAAAATATTGGCTTAGCTGGAGGAGTTGCTACTCTGTGTAAGAAGTACAAAGCGGCTGCTACACCACCGCTAATTAAAATAGCTAAAGCTAAGCTAATGCCAAGTAAAAATTTTATAACAGTCTTCCATCGCATTTCAGGAACCTCTATCAAACCTTTTAAGTTGAATTCTACGCTCGTCTTGCACTAACGAATATCTTCATAAAACTGCTTCAAAAAAGACGCAGAAACACCAAAACCCCATAAAAAACCGATATAAACATAGATTGCAGTTGCTTTCAAAGAACCCCAACGCGCTACCCGTCTATCCGAACTTTGCACAACACGATTCACTTGACGTAATCGTCCTTGCCGCACTAGCTTTAAGCATAAATCTGCTTCTTCCAAGATAGGCAGCTGATTGTCGAACCCACCACAAGTCCAAAAGTCAGTGCGACGGCAAAACATGACTTGATCGCCAAAAAGTAATCTAAGTCCTTTAAAAAAAAGATGTGGTCGAAACAATAGAGGAGCGTAATAAGTTTTGAGATAGTTGTGTAGAGAAACTCCCCAACGTGTAGTCTGTGCTCCTACCATTAAGGAAATAAAACCACCGCCGGCAACAGTTGAATCTGCTAAAGTTTGCTCAACTACTGCGATAAAATCATCAGGAACTAAAGTATCAGCATGCAAAAAACACAGAATGTCTCCTGTAGATTCAGCTGCTCCCTGATTCATTTGTAACGATCGCCCTCGCCCTTGGGCATGAATAACTTTGATACCAGCTTGTTGTGCGATCGCTACTGTTTGATCTTCACTTCCGCCATCGACAACTACAATTTCCCACGCAGGAGGTTCCAAGAAATTTAGATTGCGCAGAGTACGCTCTAAACAACTTCCTTCGTTTAAAGTAGGTATAACTATTGAGATACCAGGCATCGAGTTGTAAGGATTAAAATGCGGGGCTTGAAATAGATACTAATAAGCTAAACACGAAACTGTTCTACTGCTTGTCTGTAATGGATTGGCAGCACAGACTCGACGTTTTCATGAGGACGAGCAATCACATGGTATGAGAGTAGTAACTCTTCTTCTGTATTAACTCGTTTTACCGAATCTACCCCTGCATTCACTGAGGTTTGCACTTCCGACACATCTCCTCTGACAATAATAGTATATCGAGCACTGCTTACTTTTTCGTAACCTACCAAGGTTACACGAGCAGCTTTTACCATGGCATCTGCTACTGCTAAAGCAGGAGGAAGACCCTTAACTTCAACCATACCAACTGCTGCTGGCATCTTTTATCTCCTAAACTGAGCGAATCAATGACACTGACTGTAAGCAGCAAAATGTTGATATCCCAATTGCTGCTGATGAATATACTGCCAGCACACGAAAAATAAGCTAGAGCGCTTCTAGCGTAACTGTTTTATGTCTTCTAGTAAAGAGTGTCTGATTGCCTTTATAAGCTCTACTATTCCCTATTTGCTGCTGTAGTTGAGAGAATTTTGATATCAATTACGTTGAATTACTATGATTAATTCAGGTCAAATAGCTGCCAATTTTCCTATTTCTATCTGGGATAATCTAGTTAATTTGTTAGTGTTTTGTGCAAATCAATACTGTTTAAAACGTAAATAATGCATTGTGAAATAGCTTGCTCTACAATTTTAAACAAGACCATTTTTACAGTTTATTTTTAACTAATTTTAAGTAGATGAATTAAATTGATAATGTCTGCACAAGCGATTCAATAGGATAGCCAACTGCTTTCCAAGCAGCAACACCGCCTCGTATTTGTGATACATTCTGATATCCCACGGCTTGCAATTTTTGTGCTGCTAGTGCAGTTTCTTCATCAGTTTCGCCGTAAATATAAATATCACGCGTCAGTTCCAAAGTAGATAGGGTACGGTCTGCTAACTCTACTAGTGGTATAGGAATTGCTCCTAAAATATGACTATAGTTATACTCACTGCGATCGCGTACGTCGATGATTGTGAGCGCTGGATCTCCCCAATCTAACCTTGTTTTCAAGTCATAAACGAGTGAGTGGGCTTGTAAAGGTGGTGGAGTAGGAATAATTCCTAAAAATCTATGCATAGATTTGTCATTTTTGCTCCCTTCTCTTGAAATGTAACAACTATTTTTACAATTCGCAATTTCTTGTATAAATAATGACTTGATTATTTAAAAAATAGAAAAATTCATCTATCTTAAGAGAGTTTTTTATATGTAAATGTAGAAAAAAGTGCTAGAAACATTAATGTCTAGCACACCCAAAATTGAAGTACACAAAACAAATTAACGAGAACGAGGAGTCGTCAAAATGTCCCAAGCAGCTTTAGCAGCATCTGCTAAGCGATCGCCCAAGTCAGCGACTTCTTTAACAACTGATTGCCAGTTCTTCTCAGCTTCTTTCTGAATCAAATAAAAAGAGTATTCAATGCGATCGCGCTCGATAAGTTGATTGCCTTCAATCGTTTCCCGTGCTCGGCGTACGGCATTAAGATATGCTTCACGAGTGAGTGTTCCTGCTGATTGCGCTTCTACTTGAGCGCGTTTTTTAAGGGCGTCTATTAAAGCTTTCGTTTCATTTTTGAGATCGTCACTTTCCCCAGCCATTTCAGTGTCCACAAGTTCGTTGGTTTGGGGACTTATTTCGTTGGTTGATTGTGGAATAATTTGAACTTCTACAGAAGTATCAGTGTTATTGGGTTCAGAAGTCATGGTTATCTCTCCTAGTGTGATGGCTGATTAAATGACATAGAAGCTTTGATTATCGCTCAAAAGAAAATTTAGATGGCGATTGAGGAAGTTCTTGTTCTAATTCCAATAACTGTTGAACTCGCGCTTCTGTTGGTGGGTGACTAGAAAACAAGTTACTTAAAAACTGACCAGAGATAGAATTTACAATTAACAGCGGCTCAAAAGCTGGATTAGCATTCATGGGTAACTGACGTGCTGTACTCTCCAAGCGTTGTAAGGCACGAGCTAATGCTCTTGGATTTTGCGTAATTCTAGCAGCTCCCGCGTCTGCCTCAAACTCTCGCGTGCGTGAGATAGCTAACTGAATGATAGTTGCCGCCATTGGCGCTAAAAAAATTGTTAGAAGTAAGCCCAGAGGATTTGCTCCGCGATTGCCATCGCGTGAAGCAGGAAACCATAAGCTGTAGCTGACGATTTGTGCCAACATCGCAATTGCACCACCAAGTGTAGCTGCCACAGCTTGAGTTAGGGTGTCGCGATTAGCAATATGAGTTAGCTCATGAGCAATGACGCCTTCAAGTTCATCTTCAGGTAGTGCTTGTAAAATGCCTTCTGTAACTGCTACTGCGGCATGTTCAGGATCGCGTCCTGTCGCAAAAGCATTCGCAGCAGGGCTGGGAACAATATAAATTCCTGGCATTGGTAAATTGGCGCGATCGCATAAGCGTTGTACCATCCGATGCAAATCTGGTGCTTGATTAAAGCTTACTAGTTGTGCGCGGTATGCTGCCAAAGCAATTTTATCTGATTGATACCACGATACTAAGTTTGTCACTGCTGCTAAGGCTATACCAATAACGACACCACCCAGCCCGCCAATGACCCAGTAGCTAATTGCAATCAGTAAACCACTCAGCAAACCTAAGAGCGCAACGGTTCTCAATTGATTTTTCATATCATTGATCCTAACAATGCTGTTTTTTCGTAATAATTCACGTTTAGTTACAGCATTCCTTAAGTTGCACTTTGATTGTATCGACCTAAACTCAGATTCTGGGGAAGAAAATGCTAATAACTAGGTACGGTTTTGCCTACTAATCAAGTGTGAATTTGAGCAATAGTCTAGCGACTGAACTAGAGTTATGAGCTAAAGCAAAACTATCTATGTAGATAGATGGAATTTTGATTCGTTGCCAGGAAGTGCTAAAAGAGAGATGATTACTACTGCGATCAGTATGAGTAAAAAAAGCTTATGCTGATCATCTGAAATTTAGTCAGATTACATAGACTAAAAGCAGCCATTTTTTGCACTTTCTGGTTCAGGACGGTAGGCTTTGACTGAAACTAACAACTTCTCCTCATCATTTCAGGATGTTTCGCGCAAAGAACTGCGAGAGTTAGTGCGTAATCAACTGCGATCGCTCCTCGAACGAGGGGATTTGCAGGGAGCCAAGGCGATTTTAGAACCAGTACAGCCTGCAGATATTGCTGAGGCAATTGAAGGATTGCCTGAAGCAATGCAAGCTCTGGCATTTCGCTTGCTATCCAAAAGCGAAGCAATTGAAGTGTATGAATACCTTGACACGAGTGTTCAGGAAGCACTGATTGTAGAGTTTAAAAGTCAAGACGTTCTAGATATTGTTGATAAAATGTCACCCGATGACCGAGCGCGGTTGTTTGATGAATTACCAGCTAAGTTTGTGACTCGGCTTTTAGAGCAACTAAGTCCCACCGAACGCCAAGCTACAGCTCAGTTACTCGGTTATGAAGCGGGTACGGCTGGGCGAATTATGACACCTGAGTTGATTTCTTTGAAAGAAGATTTTACGGCAACTCAAGCATTAGAGCGAATTCGTCGCCTAGCAAATGCAACAGAGACAATTTACTACTTATATATTACAGACGCGGCAAGACGTCTGACAGGTATTTTATCTCTGCGCGAGTTAGTCACAGCTCAACCACAGCAAAGAATTGGCGAAATTATGACTCGCGAGGTGGTATTTGTTTATACTGACGCCGATCAAGAAGAAGTGGCTCGGTTAATTCAACGCTATGACTTTTTGGCTGTACCTGTAGTAGATCGCGAACAACGTCTTGTTGGGATTGTAACGGTCGATGACATAATTGATATTTTAGAGCAAGAAACCACTGAAGATATTTACACTTTGGGCGGTGGTGTCCAATCTGGAGGAGACAACTATTTTCAAACTGATTTAATTACAGTTGCACGCAAGCGCGTTGTTTGGTTATTTGTGCTGCTGTTAACAAATACTGTTACAGGGACAATCATTAAGTCTGAAGAAGAGATTTTACAGAAAGTCGTCACTCTTGCTGCTTTTATTCCTCTATTGACTGGTACTGGCGGTAATGTTGGGGCGCAGTCATCAACTGTCGTCATTCGCGGAATGAATACTGATGAGATTAACGCGCTAGGTCCTTTTCATGTAGTATGGCGAGAAGCGATCGCCGGAGCTTTGTTAGGCTCGATGCTAGGTAGCATAGCAACGATCTGGAGTTACTTTTTGCAAGGAAGTTGGTCAGTGGCGATCGCTGTCGGACTAAGTTTAGTATCAATTTCTATTTTGGCTTCAGTGTCTGGTTCGGCACTACCATTTTTGTTTCGTTCACTGCGTTTAGACCCAGCTTTAATGTCTGCACCCTTTATCACAACAGCAGTTGACGTGCTGGGGGTACTCATCTACTTTAACTTAGCAAGAGCAATTCTCCGGCTATAGAACTAATGAATTACAACTCAGAAGGCGTGTCGGGTGCAACCACTTCACCTCCTAACTGTAGCGGCATTTCTTGTTCGTCAATCAATTCACTCAGTTCTTTTACTTGTAAGTTCATTTGCTCGCAGGCTACTTTAAGTTCTTTAGCAAATGCATTCACATCTCCACCATAGCCACATTGATAAGCCGCAGTTTCGATTCCTTGCTTAGCATTGGCTCTGGCACAGTCTACTAAATCGGTGCCTTGCAATGGTGTATTTGATGGCATAACTTACTTATCGTTACTTACTCAATGATTGATAGAGTAGCAATTGAACGTACTAGAGACATCCTTCTTGTGGAAGAAGCGCTTAGGAGGGAGACAGTGGCGGTTCTTCAGTAGATCCATTGTTTTGCTGCCAATATTTCCAAGCACTGTACGCTAGAGTGACAACACCAGTCACGATTGCTTTTTCGTCTACTTCAAATTGCGGGTGGTGTAAGGGATGATTAATCTTTCTATCTGGGTAGCCTACCCCCAAACGAAACATGACTCCAGGAGCCTTTTCCAGATAAACTGAGAAATCTTCTGCACCTAAAGATGGTTCAGGTAAAATTTGGACGCGATCGCTTCCCCAAGCTTCTTCTGCTGCAATCTGCAACAGTTGTGCTAAAGATAAATCATTATTCACTCCAGGAACTCCAAGATTGTACTTTACCTCACACCGCGCGCCATAGCCTTGGCAAACATTCGCAACCATTTGTGAAATCCAACTCGGTAACTTTGCTCGAGTTTCTGGATGCAGCGATCGCACTGTTCCTAATAACTTAACTTGATCGGCAATTACATTCGGTGCTCTACCACCTTGAATTTGACCGATCGTTAACACGATCGGGTGTAGAGGGTTTTGTGTGCGACTAATAGCTTGTTGTAATGTTGTAATCACTTGGGAAGCAATCCAAATCGCATCAATTGCTTCATGAGGTCGTGCGCCGTGTCCTGATTCCCCAATAATAATAATTTCTAACTCATCAGCAGCAGCAGTCAATGCTCCGTAGCGCACTCCAATAGAACCAGCAGGAATTGAAGGAAAAACATGAAGCGAAAAAACTGCTGAAACGTTTTCCATAACTCCGTCAGCAACCATCCAGCTAGCACCTTGGGCGATTTCCTCTGCTGGCTGAAACAAAAACCTGACATTTCCTGGTAAGTGTTCAGCAATTCGTGACAAAACCATTGCTGTGCCTAGCCCTACTGTTGTGTGGACGTCATGACCGCACGCATGCATGATTCCTGGTGTTCGAGAAGCATACTCTAACCCAGTTCGTTCCTGAATTGGTAAAGCATCCATGTCAGCACGGATTGCTAACAATCGAGAGTCACAACCTCCTCCTTGCACCTCTCCAATAACGCCTGTTCTTCCTACCCCTTCTCTGACATGAATTCCACAGGATGATAGGACTCCTGCTACAAAAGCAGCCGTTTGATACTCTTGACCACTTAATTCTGGATGAATGTGAATATGGCGACGAATTTCAATCAGGCGCGGTGCTAGTTCAGTTGCTATCTCTTTTATCTGGGTGAGCATTGATGCAATATGTAGTTACCTACTCCCCTATGATAAAGAATAGTTTAAGTTATAAATTATTTGTGAGTAACTTCAGTTATCGATAAACAAGCTACTTCAGTAATTGTGTACTCCTTCTCTACCGAAATAGAACTATAGCTTGATTATGCTGCACAGTAATTTAGATAAATGTTTTTATGGATTATTAAACTGAGGGCAGTAGTGCTTAGTTGCCAAAGTAGCAATGACAGAAGAATTAATATTATCAACTTTGTTCGTAACGCCTTGTGTTTGGTACATCTTGATATCTTCTAGCAAAAGACCTGCTTCTAGTTCGTTACAAACGCTTTTTGCTTGCATGATATTAGACTCTGGGGATTCTTGGACGCTGGCTAACAATTTATCTCGAACATCCGGATAGCCCATAACAGTACGTTTGTAATCTGCAAGGAAAGCTTGGTCGCTTTCTGCCGCATTTGTTGCTTTTGCCAAGTGGATACTGTCTAATTGACAGATTGATGCAGATAAATCGACTACTTGACCTGATTTAGTAGTGATATAACAAACGTAGTCAGCATCTTGAGCGAGTGTTGCTGTAGAAAACCCTGGTATAAACGAGACAGCGGTAATTAAGATTGCGCCCAGACGTAAATTCTTCATTGCGTCACCAAGTATGTTCTTCTCTAATTAATCCCAAACTTGGCAACCCAATAACAGAAATCAAAAATGACTGCTGAATTATTGTTAAAGTTAGTTTACTATTTTATTGACGACAACATCAGTATATATACTGATGTTGCAAGACAATTTACCAGTAACGACGATCGGGTGTTACGACTCCATTAGGCATTGTTGTCAATCTAAACTTCGCTCCTCGGAAGTTAGTAACCAACATCCTTGCACCACGAAAATTAGCTCCCTCTAAGTTAGCAGCAATGAAACCTGCAAATGTCAAGTTTGTGTTTTCTAAGTTTGCAGTTCTGAGATTAACTCCTGTTAAAGTAGCACTTGTCAAATCAGCACCACGTAAATCTGCTACGTCTAAGTTTGCACCACTTAAATCAGCACGCGAGAGGTTGCTTTGAGATAAATTTGCGCGCATTAAGTTAGCTTCTCGGAGATTAGCGCCACTTAAATTCAGTTGATTGAGCGGTGCATCACTAAGGTCACATCGAGGACATGCCCTAGTTTGCTTTAATTGCTCCAAGTCTTGAGGACTATATGCATATGCTGAAGCCATGAACCATACAGGAGCTAACATGACAACGGAAAGAAGAGTGAGTTTCATTGCGTAACTAACTGAATTACTAATTAAGTGTAATCTAGGAGGCTGTGTTAAATTTATAGCTTAAAGTCTGAGACGCTAAGCTAAAAAATGTGTTCCACTACATCAAATCTTTAAGTTTGATATTTGGTAGTGTTAACTATTGCACTAGGAAGTAGCTAATCTTAATTCAGAGAAAAATAAGGTAAAGTTCAGTATAGTTAAGAACAACTTTTAAATTGTTTTTCTTAATACTTTGATAAAAAGTTGTATAACTAGCACGAAACAAATATGGCTCAGCTACAAGTAAGTTATTTAACTTTTTCTTGAAGCTTGAGATGCCAGAATCACTTTAGCGCCAGCCTAAAAAGCGCAATATAGGAACAACAATGTAATAGCTAATACCCAGCCAAAAGCCTAAAATCATGCCTAAAGTAGCAAAAAAAGCGATCGCAGCGGCTAAATCTAACCAAGTGGGTGACGTGGCGATCGGAAAGTTCCAAAAACCAGGGGGATAAAGATTCAAGCTTGTCAAAAGCAAAAAAACTGCAGCACAACCAATAGCAGTAACTGTGGAGTGGAATAAATAATGGCTAGGTAAACCTAAACCCAAAGTCAGAAAAGCAACAGCGATCGCAATTGATCCGGCAATCCCAATATTACCAGTATTCCATGTCAGCAACTGCCATACTAACCAACTTAAGCTATATCCAAATAGCCCCATTAGTGCTGCAGTTAAATACCGTCGTCGTTGACCAAAGCCACCTGCAGCGGTGAGTCCCCATGCAGTTCCCATACCAACAATTGCAAATAGCAGAACGTCTGCTACTACAGTAATTGGTGTTGCTAGTAAAAAAGTCAGTTGTTGTGATAAAAGATCAGCTAAAGCATTTCCCAGGGGCGACCAGTATGCTAGAACAAAGCCAATAAGGGTTGCTACACAACTGCCACTCGCACCTAATAGCATTTCCCAAAATGTATCAAAGCTAGCCCGCAATCCATGAGCGATCGCTTTGAGAAAAAAAACAGTTGTTTTCGACAGCCCAACTGTCAGAGAACGAAAAACAATTCGCGAATTCCAGCTATTGAGAAGGCTATTAAACCAAGATAACCACCCTAAAGGCTTGTGCGCTTTCGTTAAGCGTTCTTGAATAATTAGTGCATTTGCTGGTCTTTGACGAACATCATCTTGCACCATATCATCTAGCAAATTAGCAACAGCAGGACTGACATGAGCAAAAGCACGCCACTGCAATTTTCCTGTCATCGGATCTTGTAAGTCTGAGATCGGTTGACCAGTCAGCATCTCAATCATTGTCCGCCCTAGTGCGTAAAAATCTGCAGCAGGTCCAACAACCCCTCCGGCTATTTGTTCGGGTGGACTGTAACCAGAAGTAAATAATCGCGTTGAACGATCTGCTAGGTGTGATGTTGCCGCAATCTGCTTTGCGCCACCAAAATCAATCAGAACCAGTTGTCCTGTAGATTCTCGTAGCATTAAGTTTGAAGGTTTAATATCTCGATGGATAATCTGGCGATTGTGCAACTTGTGTAAAATCTCTATTGCCTGTTTTAACCAAGCTAAGACCCATTCTTCAGGACAACCTTGAGGATGGTTTTCTAAAACTTCTTGTAAAGTCTGACCGTTGATTTTTTCCATTACCAGACAGGGTAATGAAAGCTGTTGAGAGTCCTCTAGATCAATCTGAAAATAGCCATCAGGTTCTACTCTCGGTACCCCTGGATGTTGCAGATGCTGAAGTACGGCTGCTTCTTGTTTAAATAACTCTAATGCCTTGGGTGAAGAGTCTATGAGAACCTTCAGAACTTGTTGAGTTTGCAACTGTAAGTCCCAAACTGCATAAATCGTGGCAAACCCCCCTGCACCTAACTTCTGTAAAGGTACATAACGACCTTTTAACTGCAGTGGCGCACCACAGCGATCGCAAAACTTGCTTCCCCAAGTCTTCGGATAAGGACGCGGGCAATTTGGGTTAATGCAGTGAATTGCACGCTGAACCAAGTGCGACACAACTATCAAAATAAGCAGGCTTTCTCGATTTTACACAATACTACGTTAAGACTCTTGAAACTTATCTTTACTCAAGACAAGGTTTTTAAAATTATTCTATTTTGTCAGCTCTTACCTGAAACTCAATAGACATTGAATGCTATATTTACGATGAAGCAGAAATTTTATATCTTGTATAGTAATTTCAACTAATTTATGAAGATCTCTCTAACTCTTTTTTTGCGTACTTTGCGTGCTTTGTGGTTCGTTCCAAATAAAGCTTACAACTCAAATAAAATTACTATATTACACTTATTTAACTTAAGGTAAGACATGAGCAAATTTGAGGAAGTAAAACTTCTGAAAACAAAATTTCACAAGCTTAATGTTTGTCAATTGATAGATTATATAGTACAAGCCGCGCAAATTGACCAAAAAGTGATAGTAAGTAATGTGAATGTAAAAGCAATAAATCTTGCTTATGAGTTAGATTGGTATAGAGACTTTATTAATAATTCAGATTTAGTATTTTGTGATGGATTTGGTGTTTTGTTAGGGGCAAAATTGCTAGGCTACGACGTAGAATCTACGTATCGTATGACATGTCCTGACTATATAGAAAACTTAGGATTAGCTTGCGAGCAACACAATGTATCCTTGTTTTTACTTGCTGGTAAACCTGGTGTAGTTGAAAAAGCGATCGCTCAGATGAGTGCTGTTGCACCTAAATTACAAGTGCAAGGACATCACGGCTACTTTAAAAAATCGGGTGATGAAAATGAGCGTGTTATTCACACAATCAACGCATTCAATCCAGGAGTTCTTTATGTCGGCTTTGGTATGCCCTTACAGGAGCATTGGATCTTGCATAATATAGAACGCCTAAATGCTCGTGTTTTCTTGCCTTTAGGTGCTTGTCTAGATTTTTATACTGGCACTGTATATCGCGGTCCAGAGTGGATGACTGACCGTGGATTAGAATGGTTAACACGCTTAGCCACTGAGCCAAACCGTTTGTGGGAACGCTATATCATTGGTAATCCATTATTCTTTTATCGTGTTTTCAGAGAGCGGATGAGTAAGAATAAATAGAGCGGTAGACACCTCAATAGATCTATCTTCTTGGAGAGGTTTGCTATTGCAGAATCATAGAAGATGATCAGTATTAGAATCTCTCTGAAATTTTCAGTCACAAATTCAGGAGAATGTATTTATGACTGCAGCTTTTTTTACTCTGCTTGCTACTGCTCTGAGCTTACTAGTTGTTGATATTGTTGTTCCAGGGATTGATATTGCAACATTTCCTGCTGCTTTAATAGCTGCTTTTGCAATTGGATTAACTAATTCTTCTGTTAAACCAGCGCTTACTAAGTTAGCTTTGCCACTTAATTACGTTACTTTGGGCTTGTCTTCAGTAGTGGTTAACGGCTTGTGCTTTTGGTTGGCAGCATTATTTGTACCAGGATTTGCAGTATACAGCATTGTAGGGGCACTTTTGGGACCAGTAATTTTATCTTTCGTAAACACATTTTTGAGCAAGTACTTTGCTGAAAGAAATTTAGGAATTACTACAACTCAGACAAACACAGAAATCAAGTCATAGTTTTGTGCGATAGTTAGACGGCTAATTCTACCTCTGAGGTATATATAAGTAGTAATAAAGATATCTCAGGAGAATAGCCGTTATCTGACATTTTTTTTGAATTGATTTCAATCTAATAAAAATAGAAGTTGAGTATCTATCCAAGTGGTAATAATTCCGGAGGTGGAGGCAAGCAAAATATAAATGCAAGACAATGATAAAAGGTAGTTCAGTGTAAAGTAAGAGTAACAACATGAAATTACTACGAATAGCTACTGGTATCCTTCTACCTCCTTTGGGCGTGTTTTTAACAGAAGGTATTAGCACAGCTTTCTTGATCAACATTGTGTTAACACTTCTAGGCTGGCTTCCTGGAAGTATTCATGCCGTTTGGATTATTGTCAAGCATGAAGAAAGAGTCAATAAGCAAGTGTATTAGCTTAACTAAAACTTAGAAAACTGGGTGTATTATTAATAATCTTGTTTTCAAAGGTAATAAAACCGTACTTAAAGTTAAAGTACGGTTATTTTGTGGACACTTCAAGCATTTATGTTGAAGGTGGCTTTTATCACGCAAAAGTTCATTTGCTGTATGCAGCAACTCTCTAAGGACATTTTTAATTTGTCTTTCTTTTTTCGCGATCGCAACACCAGCATCTCCTAGTTTTTCTTCTAGTTGCGATCGCTTTTGTTCAACTTGTTCAGCCATAGGTTCAGCTTGAGCGCGTGTTTTGCTATACCAAGTTTTAGCTTCATCTAAGTACTCTTTGACTTCTTCGTATCTTCCTCCGTAACGTGCAGCTAGGTTAGCGCGTAAAATTGCCGCTTGAGCTTGGAGTTGAGCATAACGCTTTTGAAGTATCGCAGCTTCCTCGCTATTTTTCACTGTATTGACTGCAGATTCTATTGCTACTTTAATGTTAGGCGCAGTTTCTTTTCCAGTATCTTCAATATCTCCTAGGAGTCTTTCAATTTCCTGTTGCAGTTCTTCTTCTTCAGAATCAAGTTTTGCTTGTAATTCTTTAACTTCAGCATGAGTCTTGGCGTTTTCTTTGCGTCGTAAGCTCGTGACACCATCAATTGCACCTTCAATTGATGCTGTAATTTCTTCTTTGAGATCTCCTCCTTGTTGCTGAATGTTTTCAACGACAGCTGAGACAGCATCTTTGACAAGCGAACGAATTTCGTTTGAGCCTGATTTAAATTCACCTGTTACTTGGGAAACAGCGTTTTGAACAATCTCGCGAATTCGAGATGCTCTGAGTTGACCTGTTTCTTTAGCTTGTTTGAGGTCAGTTGTAATTAGTTCTTTGATGTTTGACATGATTAACTCCTGGTAGAATCATGTTTTTATACCAGGTTTTATCTGATTGATAATCAGTGTTAGCTTGACCGTGGCACTGTCTTTATCATGACTTAGAGATTTCTTGTGCAGGTACTTCCTTTAGATATAAAAGCTTATTAGCATTAGCAACTTAAGTTGTTCCGTTCCAAATAATAGGACCACAAGCATCTAATTCCCAAGTATGGTTATTAGAATTGTGCCGAGTTTCTTCATCTAAGATTTTCACAACTTTGTTATAAATCTCCTCAGCTTGTTGTGGAGAATCACCAATGCTAGTTAAGCCTAGTTTGCCAAACTCTGAAAGGCATCCCATCAGATGAAATACTGTACCTGTTTCAGTTCCGGTATCAAAATGTAGCCGATGATAAGCAATAATATCCATCAAATCGCTAGGAAGTAAACCACGATAGCGTTCTTTTTGTAAATTATCGGTGGCGATGTAGTATTTAGGACGACCATGAGGACTATAAAACATTCCTGTTGCGGGGTCATAGCGTCCATTAGTGAGGAGTTTTAGAGTCATAAAAGGATGAGTTGTCCCACCTTTACGCAGATTAATTTCAATTGCTTGTAAGTCCCAGTGATGTCCACCGTGATGATTTGGTTGTTGTACAGCAATAAAATCAACGCCGAACCGCTCTAAAGCACCTTTCTCAGCTAGTTTCTTCCCGACTTTAATACCTAATTCCTGCAAGCGCATCCGGTAAGCTTCATCGGCGGGGAAGCGACAGCCAAGATAGATTTGACCATCAGGACCTCCTAAGATTTGGTCATGAGTTGATAGAATTTCAACTTCACCACTAGGAGTGATTCGACCTTGAACGCTAGGCGATCGCTTAACTTCTCCTTCAATGAATTCCTCAACAATTGCTCCGAGTTCAGGAATTCGGGTGGAAAAATTTGCCCAGTTTTCAGATGTCGCTTGAAAACTCATGGTACTGAAGTGCTCAGTGATTGAGTCGATTCGCTGTTCGGATGTAGCGTTTCCTGGTGCTAAGTGCTGTAGTGGTCTTAAGTCAAGTAAAGCATTAGCTTCACCAGAAATTCCTTCGTTCAGTTTAACAACTAACCTTTTGATTTCCGGTTTACGTTCCCAAAGATTGACAGCTTCTGCGGCTAACTCTGACACACTCCACACGCTACCACTACCATCAGGATGAGGTACTCCACTTTCGGCAAAAATTTGCCGACTTCCACTTTTTGTTCCCCAAATAGATAGTTGTGGATCGCAAGCATACAATGGTACTCCTACACGCGCGGACAACTCACTTTCTAAAAAAGAAGAGTTGTAGCAGATCATATAAGCATTTTTGAGATCAATTGCTTGGCGTATTCGTTGAATTAGGCGCGGGCGTTCGAGAATTTTTTGTGTCAGTGGTTTAAGTGATGAATCGTAGGTAGAAAGTAATAGTAGCCGATCGCGGGCGTGGGAGAATGGAATTCCTGGTAAAAGCTGTAAATAGTAATCAATGACACTCGGGTGAATCGGTTGCGACGTGACGTAGATTAGGCGAGTGCGGGGGTTTTGCAGGCGAATTAAAGAGAACAGCAAACGCTCTTCATAGTGATGACAGCCTGGAATTTTTAATAGTTCGCGTTGGTCTACACTCAAAGAAGGAATGACCAAAATATCTGCATCACTCTGGTCAAATAACTCTATTGTCGGCCAGCGATCGCGTAACTGAGATTGTAGCTGTCTAAATACTTCGATATGCTGTGTTTCTATTAATGAAGGATCTAACGTTTGCATCGCCCCAGCCCACAGATTTTAACTACAGCAATCTTACTCTGGTTAGTATTGTGTACAACATACTTCTTAAGAAACAGTAAGGTTAATAACATCATCACTCAAACTCAGTAGCTAGGCATAATTTCACTTACTCTATTTCTCAACAAGTGACTACAAATCTACATTTTTTTGAATGAAAATCAATGTGAATTAATTCTATGTCTTAAGAATGAGCATTTTAAATTTTGCTTTCCACCTCTAGGGCGATAAAGTCGAAGTAACTGATAGATAAGTTAGTGCTTGAAGATTAAAAGCAGTTTGCTTTCTCTCAGAAATATGTATACGGGCATTTGTCTGATAAACATTGACGTAGCTGTCTGAGTACTGAAGTAAGAGCAATACAAAAATCTTTTGCCAAGGAAAGTGAAACTTAGACCGCAAACAGTCATCCAAGTTCTAGGTTTGAATCAACTGATTTTACTCGGTTCATTTTTTAGGATCATAATTTATGCCAGAACAGTCATTGCAACCGCCACAAGAGCAAGACCAACAACCAGGTCTAGAGTCGGAAATGACACCAAAACCAAAGGCTGACGACCCACAACATCAAGGTAGTGGTAAGTTGTTAGGCAAAGTCGCTGTCATTACAGGTGGAGACAGTGGTATCGGACGTGCAGTTGCGATCGCTTTTGCTAAAGAAGGTGCTGATATCGCGATTATGTACCTGAACGAACATGATGATGCGAAAGAAACAAAACGCCTTGTTGAAGAGAAGGGGCGTCGTGCGATCGCGATCGCGGGTGATATTGGTGATGAGAAGTTCTGTCAGCAAGCTATAGAACAAGCTGTACAAGAATTTGGCAGACTTGACATTTTAGTCAACAACGCTGCTGAACAGCATCCGCAAGAAAGTATTGAGGATATTACTGCACAACAGTTGGAACGGACATTTCGCACTAATATTTTCTCAATGTTTTACTTGACTAAAGCAGCATTAAAGCACCTGAAAGAAGGTAGTACCATCATTAATACAACCTCTGTCACTGCATATCAGGGTAACAAACAGTTACTTGATTACTCATCAACAAAAGGTGCCATTGTTGCTTTTACGCGATCGCTTTCAGAAAGCTTGGTCAAAAAAGGAATTCGCGTCAATGCTGTAGCGCCAGGTCCAATTTGGACTCCTCTTATTCCTGCTACTTTTCCAGAAGATAAAGTTGCAAACTTTGGCAAACAAGTTCCTATGCAACGTGCTGGTCAACCAGAAGAAGTCGCTTCCTGCTACGTATTTCTGGCTGCTAATGACTCATCATATATTTCTGGACAAGTGCTACACCCAAATGGTGGTACAATCGTTAACGGTTAATCAGATTTGACAGTGATATGATGGTAGTCCGCAATAGCGGGCTTTTTTATTCCTCTTTAAACTAATAGTTATCTCAAAAAATCTTGCCTTTCAACAAGTTCATGAGAAAGTTGTTGTCGTTCTATATTGGTTAAACACTTGCTAGCTTCTAATAAAATATCTGCTTTTTCTTGTCTGTAAGACTTGACTAAATTGTGTATGTCAGAGGCCTTTTGCGTAAATTCTTTTGAAGCAGGGCTTAATAACTCAAGCTCCTCTAGGAACTGCTGAATTTGAGAATATTCTTCTTCATTTATCTTGATTTGCTCGCCATTGCTTGGGTATCTTTGACGCAAAAATGGATAAAGAATTTGTTGCTCTAATTGTGCAAGTAAAGTAATTTCTTGAGTAATTTGATTGAAAAGAATATACCTCTTCTGAGGATCTGCACTACAAAGTTCTGATAGTAAATCTACTAACTTTTGATATTTTTGCTTAATTAAATCAATAATATCCATAAAAAAATAGACCTCACTCAATAAAGAAACCCACCACAATTAGTGGTGGGGATTTACCCTAACTAAACTGTAAACTATTTAGTAAACTAACTAGCAGCCATTTGATCTTGCAACTTACTCTTAGCTTCTTTAAATTTTGTAGCGAGTTGCTCACTTTGTTCATCACTAAAGTTGTTGCGGATCGCTGTAAACATTGTACTTTCTTCTTGGCGAATATGATCGCCTACCACATCCATGAGTTGCTTAACTTGATCCTTAAATTGAGAAGATGCAGGATCTAAAGCTTTGATTTGATCTAGCATTTTCTTCATCTCAGCTTGCTCGTCATACAATTCTTGGGTGTCATTTTCACCATAGTATGGACGAACGGCTGGATAAACAACTTCTTCTTCTGCTTGTGCATGAACCAGAAGATCCTTGTACATTTGACCGAAGTACTCTTGAATTTTTTGAGGATCGTTAGTAGCCCCAATTTCTGTATATAAAGTATTCACCTTCGCATGATCCATCCGGATAATATCCTGAATGTTCATGTCTTTTTTGTCAGAACCTTGAGTAATTACACTACCAATAACACCAGTAGCAGCTGCAGCTGCATCCTGGATTCGAGATAGTAATCCTTGGTCAGGCTCTTGTCCTGTCAATTCTCTCACACCAAGGCGTTCAAGCAGAACTTTAAATTGCTCTTGATGACCGCGATTTTCAAAGTTAACTGTGTTGATTGGACTAATTGCCGCTTGGACATCAGCACCAATCACTTGAGCTACCTTGTGAATTAGAACCCCAGTCATAAACTGCTTGTGCTTGAGAAGTTCAAACTGTGCTGCTTTTTCATAAGTGCTCAGTTCAGAACCTTGCATTAGCTTCTTGACAGTCTCTACAAACTGCTGTGTTGTTTGCTTTGGTTCTCCTTTGACACCATATTGAATGTATGCTGTTTCAATGACGCCAAGGTTCTTTTGGTCAGACTCAAGCATACTCTGGAGGTCTTTTTTACCCTCCTCGTCATTGACTTCAGACAACAACTGCTGCTCGCTAAAAATCAATAGTTCTTGAATGGCTTTTAAATCTGCCATTTTACTACCAAGTGCAGAGCGCTTTGTATCATCTAATGTTACAGGCATTTGTATCTTTCCTCTCTTTTAGCCAGCGTTCTTAACTTAGAATATATCTAGGCTACTCTGGGTAGTTCCTCTTTCTTATGACTGATTAACTCTCGTAGTTTGATAGAGAATAACTGTTGAAGTTATTTACAAATAAAAAGCCTGTATCTTTAAAACTTTCCGGTTAAAAAATACGGAACAATTAAAGATAAAGGCTATATTTTGAATTTAGGTATTTAAGCTATTTTTAGCTAAAAACCTATCTTTAGATCAATGTCAAAAGCTTTGATTTCAAGTATTCACCCTAGCGATAGATGTCTTTTTTTAATTCAAAACACCATTCATGTATACAAAAATGCTTTCTTGGAATTCTAGAGTTGCACTTTAACCTACTATACAGCTCTCTCAGCTAGCTGCGCTACCAAATACCCCTCTTAAAGCGGAAACAGCATCTTGAACTCTTCCCCAAACACCTTGGTCAGGATCTTTTCCTACAAGTTCGCGGGTACTCAAAATTTCTAAAACACCTTTGAGTTGTTCTTGATGCGCTCTATTTTCAAAATTGACTTGATTGAGAGGTCCGATCGCTTCTTCTAAATCTTCTCCCACAACTTGAGCTGCTTTATGAACTAAAAGACCAGTCATCGCTTGCTGGTGTTTTAACTTTTCATGCTCGAATACTTTCTCATATGGCGATAATTCGTCACCTGTCATAAGGTTTTGCACAGTCTCAACCAGCTTGTGAACTTTTTCTGGTGCCTCAGCCGAAACACCGAGTTTAGATATACTATCTTCGATAACCTGAAGATTCTTTTGATCGTCCCTCAGCATATCCTGTAGGCGATCGCGAATATCTGTATCACCAATAGCACTTAATGTTTGCTCGTTGCTAATGACTAGATTTTGGATTGCTTTCAAAGTAGCTAATCTGCTAGCGATCGCTTGGCGCTGTGTTTCATCAAGCGTAGTTGCCATACTATTACTTCTCCTATGACTCTGCTATAAACGAGAATAATTTTCAATAACGAGCTTTGCATAATACAATTTGGTAATTCATCCCTCTTATGAGTGATTAAACACGAGCAAAACTTAAAATCTTAAGATAACTGTGTACACAAAGTTGCATCAACCAATACAAAGAGAATTAAACTGTACTCCACCAGTTGACAGATACAAGGGTAGAGGCAAATCGCTAGATTGGCAAAAGAAATAGACTTACGTTCAAAGGAAAATAGCGGTTAATGTTTGACCAACCTGGAATGGGAGAAGAAGCACTTAACAAAGTAGCCGAGATTGGGTTAGCGAGCCAGCTTGACGAAGTGGAAAACTTAGACGTAGATATTAAAACCGATCCACTAAAGCTTATTCAAGGAGAAGTTGACTCCGTCACCATTGATGGCGATGGCTTGGTAATGCAAGGCGATCTCCGAGTAGAAGAACTTGATATGCAAATGAGTAGCGTTGCTATCAATCCACTGAGTGTTGCTCTTGGTAAAATTGAACTCACTAAGCCGACAGAAGCTAGTGTTCGTGCTGTTTTGACAGAAGCAGATATCAACCGCGCATTCAATTCAAGTTATGTGCGCCAACAATTACAACAGCAGCAAATCCATGTGGATGGACAACCTGTAACTGTTGATGCTCAACAGGTAGATTTTCGCCTACCAGGAGGAGGTAAAGTAGTACTAAATGCCAGCATCATGCTGCAAGAAACAGGAGAAACGCATCAAGTTGCTTTTTCAGCTGTACCATGTGTCAGCACCAGCGGACAAACAGTCTCCTTAGATAATGTCGAATATGGAGATACAGAGGAACTGTCACCAGAACTAACTCAAGCTTTGATAGCAGAAACGAGTGAAATCTTAAATTTAAGCAACTTTGACTTGGAAGGAATGACGTTGAAGATTAACAATTTACAAGTAGAAGCAGGCAAAATAACTTTGCAGGCTCAAGCACGCGTAGAACAAATTCCTTCTGGTTAAAATTGTCAGTATAAATAAGTAACACTTATAGCAATAGTCAATATAATTAAGAAGTTATAGAGGCTCAGAATCATTGTCTTGTAAAGTTTGCGCTCGTCGGAAAGCCAGTTCCTACAACGGGGGACACCTCCGCACACAACTTTCCGCTGCTCCAACTTACTTTTAACCCTGATCTCTGACCTCTGACGTCTGCTATAGTTTGTTCCTTAAGCAGGAGAACACATGGAGACACAGCAAACAAGGGGAACACCATATCCCAATATTCCACCAGTTATAGAAAGTGACGATCGCGAATATCGCGATCCTGGCGTACCTAGTACAGTTGCGATCGCCGGACATCCACTACATCCGCTCAGCGTTATTTTTCCAATAGCATCTTTAGCATTAGCTTTAGTCACTGATGCTGTTTACTGGTTCACGCGCGATCCATTTTGGGCTAGAGGTTCATTTTGGCTGATTGTGGCAGGTTTAGTAACTGGGCTAATTGCTGCAATTATTGGTATGAGTGATTTTTTACAGATTGAGCGCGTCCGCAAACGTAGCGCTGGTTGGGCACATATGGTTATCAACGTGTCTTTACTCGTTTTGACGGCAATCAATTTATACATTCGTTTGGGAAACTATGAAGCAGCAGTACTGCCTTGGGGATTAGTTATTTCTACCATCGTTGGTACTCTCACAAGTGTTTCTGGATGGTTTGGTGCTGAATTATCCTACCGTCATAAAATCGGTGTAGTAGGACCAGGAAGCCGTCTTCAGCCGTAGTCAATGAGACAATTAGCTTCTTACAAAGGGTAAGTTATTGCTTACCCTTATTTTTTATATATTTATGACTGTAAAACCAAATTTAGGTATATAAAAATCATGAGAAAAAAGATTAAAGTTAAGCCTAATTCTAAATTTCAAAGTATTAATGAACAAAATGAACAAGCAAATGGTGATCTCTTAGTTCATCTAAAATCACTCCAGTTGAAGGAAAAGCAAATGCAGAATTAATTAAAATATTTTCAGAGAATTTTAAAACACCCAAGACTAATATCAAAATTAAATCTAGCATTGCATCACGGCAAAAAAATAGTAGAAATTGTTGCACATTAAATACTCATTATTCTTTCAAAATAAAATATTTTAGTTATACAGTAAACATTTTAATTTGACATTCATTTGATAAAAAGTAAAATACGTAAAATCACTGATGATTGTCTAATTTAGAAAAAAAAGCAATTAAAAATTCGTAATTTTAGCGATGCCTGAAAGCTTAATCATATTTAAATTTTAATTAAAAGTTGTTGAGAAACTAGCATTTCAACGTCTTCATTATTTTTTTATTAAGAGAAAGCAAAACGTCTAATATTCATAGTGGAGTAGTTACTCAATGATTGTTACAGCAGATAGTGGACTTATTAGTAATAGCAAACTAGTCAAGAAGATAATTCATCCTCTTAAGCAGAAATATGCTGAAAGGCATGCTCATTACAGGTTTGAAGACTTTTTCCATTTTCAAACCGATGCGGGAGTTGTAACTGACTGGAATGATGGGCGCAATCTTTTTGCTAGTGAAGATTTCATTATCGGTTTAATTGAAGGCTTAGAAGAAGAAATTGGCAGTGCGTCTACTGTTGTGATGTACAACATTGGCTATGAATGGGGTAATCAAGACGCACAGTTTTTCCAAAATTGGTTTGAAAAAGAATATCAGAAAAAGATTCTCGAAGCTAACTCTATGTTTATGCTAGAGGCTTGGTGGTGGCCTTTTACTACCCAGGGTTGGGGTAACTGGGAAGTAGACATGAGCGAGCATAAAAATGGGTTTATGTTTGTGAATATTTTTGATTCTGCAGTTGCACGCACATTAGGCGATGTTGGAAAACCTGTATGCCATATTTATGCTGGTTTATTTGCTGGTTTCTTCAGTCATGTTGTAAACAAATCTCTTAGTTGTATTGAAATTCAGTGCTATTCAATGGGAGAAACTTATTGCAAATTCCTGTTAGGTACGAAAGATCGAATTGATGCTGCAACTTTTTGGCAAAATGAGGGGGCGACAGCAAGAGACATTGAGAAGCGATTGCAGCATGGAGAGCTTCTGAGATGAGAAAACAAAATTCCCAATTATATTTATCAGTACTAGACTTTTTTAAATCTAACTACTGGGAAGCTCAACATTTAGCAAGCGATACAGAGCAAGACTATAGCCACTTTCTACAATCTTCTTGGCAGCATTTATCGGTAGAGAAGTTTCTAGTTTCAGGAAATTGGGATGGGCAAACAGTTGCGCAATCACTGACGCAGGTAAAGAAACATTGGCAATATTTATCAGTAGATAGTTTCTTTAGCTCGTGTAATTGGGAAGGTCAACGCATAGAACAAAACTGGTTAGATGAACCAAGTTTGTGGTTTACCCAGATCAGCAATTTTGTGAAATTTATATCATGGGAAGGAAAAACAGAAATCGGTGCATTACCAAAAGAATGGTTAGATTCAAAGCCGATGTCTGTATTTGAAGTAGCACCCGCATTGAAATTAACTGAATTATTTTAGAAAAGCATAATAGTTATGTATTTAGAAATTCAAAACTTAATTTATCAGGCTGAAGCACAATATCTACCTTCTCAAGAAACAGCAAAATTCAAAAAATATACATTGTCACTAAAATTACGATTAGCAGTTTATGAATTATTTCGCGATCGCGAAATAATTATTTTTCAAGAAATTGCCGATAAAATATCTACTGATTTTCCTCAAGAGACGCGAGCAAACCTAGAACGCGTGCTTAAAGATTGGTTATTAATTGTCCGCTATTGTGCTATGGCAATGCTGTTGAACGATACAACGTTTCTACGACATAGACTTTTAGAATGGCTGACAGATTTAGTACAAGTTCAGCAGCGAAGAACCATTGATCGAAAGATTTACGAATTATTGCAAATTCAACTGCAACAACTGTTCACAAGTGAACAAATGGCATTAATAGCACCTTTTTTAGAGCAAGCAAATCATACATTTTCGCAAGATAACTTAGCTCACTTAGCAGGATAAATTACTAACAACTACAGTAAGAGATGAACAATGATTAGTGTTGCAGATTTAGTTAAAGATAAATATTTACCTGGCAACTATTTTGCTTCGGATGCATACATCAAAGGTGATTTTGAATCAGGTTTAATTGAAAATCGTCGAGGCGATCGCCTACTTGCTTTACCAGAAACTTTCCTAAAAGGAATTTACATAAGTTTAGAAAAAGAAATTGGTCAAGCTAGTGGTATTGTACTTGCTAACTGTGGTCGTTGGTGGGGTAAGAACTTTTACGCCCGATTTGTTCAAGAAATCAGTGACTACTACGGTAAAACATTAGCTGAAATGGAAATGGTAGAGTTTCTTCAGTGTTTAAAGCAATGCTGGAAAACTCACGGTTGGGGAACATTTGATTTAGATATTAGTTATTACCAACAAGGATTTCTTGTCGTAAAAACTACCAATTCTCCTTTTGCTGCTGTTGCACCTAAAAGTCATCAACCAGCCTGTTTTTTGGAAACAGGTATCCTAAGAGCTTTTTTTAGTCAGCTAACAGGGCGCGATCTCGACTGCGTGCAAACCACTTGTGAATCTTTAGGCTCTGATTGCAACTATTTTGTCTTAGGTTTAGCCCATCGTCTTAAACCTGTAACTACCTGGCTAGAACAAGACCATGCAACCATTATGCAGCAGCTATGTAATAGCTAACAAGTTCGCGTTTTAGTTACTTGAATGAAGAGTAAGAATCTGACATGGCAAAGACGATCAAGCTAGAATCCATTAATCAAGAAACATCAGTGCAAACAAATGCCAACATTTTATCTGCGTTGTTGGCAAATGAACTTGATGTCTTACCAGAATGTGGTGGGCGGGGAATGTGTGCTACTTGCCATGTTTTCATTAAAAAAGGTATGGAAAGCCTTTCACCACTCAGCCGCCGTGAAAAGCGCACGTTGGAAGTTATTACCCAGGTGCAACCAAATTCTCGTCTTGCTTGCCAAGCTTTAGTTGTGGGTGAGGGCGTTGTTGTAGAAATGCCCTCTGGAACATATGTTAATGCAATTGAGGATATTGAAGCATTAATTGGTCGTCGTGCCGAGAAGGACATTTTACATCCTCTCAATGGCAAGGTTTTAGTTGAAACTGGTAAATTGATTACTCGTTCAATGATTACTCAGTTGCAAGATAGTTACACCACAGCAGAGGAATATTTAACGCAAACTCGTGAAGCCTAACTCGCTTCAGGTGCACATTTGTATTTCTCATCAGGTGAAATTGAACAAAATATAAAGAATTATTGAGGAAAATAAAATCAATGTTGACACAACTATCTCGTTTAAGTGTAGAGGCAGATGGGCGATATGCGACTGCCGAAGAATTGCAATTTATTAACAACTATTTTCAGACTTTTGATTGGCGGTTGAGTGCATACGAAAAAATTACTAAGGCAGAAGCAGAAATTCTTGCTCGCACAGAAGCAAAAATGCGCGATATTGATCCAAGTTTATTTCAAAATGCTTCTGGAGATTTTACTCCAACATGGAGAAAAGATATTATTCAACTCCTAACATTTGCCACAGCTACTTTGTTAGTTGACGATCAAGAAAGACTCAGAGAAGGTATGCTAATTTGGCACGCTACGATCGCAAAGTCTTATAAATTTGAGCGCACTTGTAAGATAACTTTTGAAGTTATGCCAGAGGTAGTTAAAGAATTCTTAACTTCAGAAGAAGCTGCACTATTTAACCCAATTTTAACACTCAATCAAATCGTACTAGGATAAGAAATTTAGTCATCGCGATACTAACACTTTTAGCAGTTTAGTTAAAAAGGTATTATGCAAAAACAAGTATTGTTGAATAAAAACTATCATTGGTTGGAAACTGTTGAAGGTTTTGCGGTAATTGGTTCAGTTGGTGGGGCGATCGCATCAGCTATTTCGCAACAAGCGATCTTTGCTTCGCTTCCCTTATCAGCAGCTGTCTTACTCAATTTGGTAAATCGTAGACTTTTAATAACTTCAATTCAGCATCAACAAGCTGCAATTGCTGAAGTATTAGAACATAGTGCAATTCCCCAAGAAAGATTTACTTCTATCTCTAGCCAAGTTGCACAACTACAGCAAGCAAATGCTAACTTCAGTCGCAGTCATACTGAAAATAATACAACAGTTGATCAACTCAAGCAAAAAATATCAACATTGAAAATAAGATTGAACAACTAACTTATCAAATTGCAGAGTTACAAAAGAACAGTAGTAATTCTAGTCAACCTTCAGAACAAACACGCCAGAAAGCGCCTGAAGATATTCAAAAGTTGTTAAATGAACAGGCAAAACTTGCCAAGATTGTAAATTCTTTACAAGAAATCGACCGTTGTAATCAAACGATTCAACTCGATCCTAGTTCGGCTATAGCCTACTATAATCGCGCACAGACTTACGAACGGTTAGGAGAGAAAGCAGCAGCGATCGCCGACTATAATCAAGCTATTCGCCTAAATACTAACTATACAGAAGCTTACTACAATAGAGGACTTGCTTATGTAGACTTAGGACATAAAAAGCAAGCACTTCAAGATTTTCGCGCAGCTGCAAAACTATTTTTTGCCAAAGGTGATATTGAAAACTACCAAACAGCCAAATCTCTTTGTCAAGAAATACATCAATTAAAAACACTAAACAATGACAACAATAGTAGTCCAATAGTAGAAAATATGTTTTCTGCAACGGTAAATTAACCTGCTTTTATGAGTTCCCAATATCAAATTATAGATTTGCTAGGGCAAGGGCAATTTGGACGAGTTTTTAAAGCAATTTATATACCAACTGGTAGCTTTGTTGCTCTCAAAGAATTAGAAAAAAAGCGTTTTCCCACTTACAAATTTTTACGGGAGTTAAATTTTTTAACACAGTTACAACATCCTAACATTGTTGCTTGTCAAGCTATAGAGCATACTGAAAAAGGACGCTATTTAGTATTAGACTATTGGGATGGTGGTAATTTACGCCATCTTATGCAGTCAAACAATGCAATTACTGTAGTTCAAAGCTTGAAGATAATTGCAGATATTCTTTCTGGTTTAGAATACGCTCATACTCACGGTATTGTTCATTGTGATATTAAGCCAGAAAACATACTACTACTTCAAAATGAAGTAGGGTGGACAGCTTGTCTTGCTGATTTTGGAATAGCGATGAGCCAAAGTAGCATAGAAATTAATTTAGGATCGCCTGCATATATGGCTCCTGAACAATTTTATGGTCAATTCTTACCTACTTCTGATTTGTACGCAGTTGGAGTTGTACTTTACGAAATGCTATTAGGTTGTCGCCCCTTTTCTGGCTTACTTGGAGAATTAATGCCTGCACACCTAACTCAACCTGTAGAAATTCCTAATACTATTCCTTTTCTTCTGCGCTCTACTATATCAACAGCATTACAAAAGCTACCTGCGCGCCGCTTCACCTCTGCTACTGAGATGTTGAAATCAATACAAATAGCTTTAATGGTTGAACAAAGTTCAGATAACACAGATAATCAGCAAATATAAAACAGTAAATATTTGTTTTAAGTATTCTAAACTTTATCCTTGAAAGATAAAAGCACCAATTTTTTAAAGTTTAGCAATAAATAAATATCTCATGAATTTTGCTAAATATGAATTTATAAATATATGTAGTTTATTTAGCGCTTATAGTTAATTATTTACAATATAATAAAAACATGGATTTTGCTACAATAAAAATATCTTTTAATACTTGTTACTATATTCGTAAACTTCTACTACAATGTGAAAGTGAGTTAAAAGCACTACTTAGTCAATCGGGGATATTTTTTACCTCAAAAGAGATTTTAGAGCAATTACTTGAGAGTGTTTACTTAGAAGAAGCATTACAAAATCTACTAGTAGAATTGTATCAAGAAGAAAATTTTATTAATAAAGTGGTAGAGCAATTAGAAAATCTGGTGAGACGACATCAAGCGATACTGCAAAAAGCTGATATATCTCAAGAAGATATTGATATAAAGCGAAAAATCTTTCTCTTATTAGGTTTTAAGCGAATCATAATTACAAATCAAGAGATATTTGATGCCTTAAGTCAAATTAGTCTATTTAGTAAAAATTATCTAGGAAATACATTAACAATTAATAGTTGGCAGAGCACTTGTCCTGATAATGATTGGCTAAAAAAGATTCAAATAGAGCGTTCAGCTAAGTTTACTTGTTTCGATGAGGTTCAACAATTAAACTTAAAGCAACTACAGTTGATTCATGAATGGGTAACTGCTTTTGGTAAACGAAGTTCGGCAGTTATACGGGATTTTACTAAAATTCTGAATGAAGAAAGAATTGGTGAATTGCCTAATGGTGTATTGCTTTTGTCTATTAATTCCTATGCAGCTTGGGTAAATATGCTCTAAAAATTATTGTGCAATGTGTTGTGCAATGGAAATATATTGAGGTTGATTGTAACTCGTTTTATCCATGCTAAAATTACTAGAAATGAGGATAAATTAAATCCACCTTTGTGTCTAATATGATGGTAAGTGAATAGTTCGATATCTGCAATGGTATAGTCTTTGTCAAAAAAAGTCATGTTGTGCCAGATGCTTTTCTATGATAGTTAGTGCAGTATAATCAGGTGGGGATGTTTGAGCAAGAGTTGCTTGATATTCTTCAGCTTTACCTAAGATAGAAATCAAGAATTGAGAAGTAGTACTATACGCTTCGTGAGTGCATGGTTCAAAAAAAAGTCATCTCAGCACTTGTGCTTTAGGAAGAAGTTTTGTTCCTTGACTATTGACTTACAATAAGGCGTACCTTGCAACTATTTCAGAAGGTAAAAAATTGTAGAACCGTAGCATAGCAGATTTAGCTTAGAGGAGCGATCGCAGAAATTTTATAATAAGTACACTACCTAGGTAAAATCATGTGCGGAAGATATACTCTCACTCAGTCTGCTGAAGCGATCGCCGCCGCGTTTGGGCTAGATGCAGTACCAGAGATGGAACTCAGATATAATATTGCACCAACTCAATCAGTACCTGTAGTGTTGTATTCTGCTGAAAAGCAACGCCAGTTGAAACTAATGCGTTGGGGTTTAATTCCCTCATGGGCGGAAGACGCTAGTATTGGTTCGCGCTTGATTAATGCACGTTCAGAAACTGTTAGCGAGAAACCATCTTTTCGTGCAGCGTTTCGCCGACGCCGTTGTTTAGTGGTAGCAGATGGATTTTATGAATGGCAACGTCAAGAACATAAAAAACAACCATACTACTTTCATCTCCAGAATAAGCAACCATTTGGTTTTGCAGGGTTATGGGAACATTGGCAATCTTCAGAAGGAGAAAATATCGAAACTTGCACAATTCTAACGACAGAGGCTAACGAGTTAATGCGTCCTATTCACAATCGTATGCCAGTTATTTTAAACTCTCAAGATTATGCTCTTTGGTTAGATACCACCGCACAACAAACAGAATTGCAGCATTTGTTTCATCCATACTCATCACAAGCAATGAACTCCTACCCAGTGAGTACCTTGGTAAACAAACCAACTAATAATAGTGCCGAGTGTATTAATAGCTTATAGTCTATGCTAGACAAATAATTGTAGGCATATCTTTAGTGAGATTAGGCATTTGTTTGTTGAGAGCTGAGTTATTAGTTAAGTAGTTAAAATTATTAGATCTCTAACATAAATAATTGAATGTAATTTTGCTTCTCTTGACCTTCAACAGAAGCGTTATGGATATCTTTCTGAGTAAAACTGCTTGACTCAGTATAATTACAGAAATACGAAAATCAGTAAAAATACGCTGGAACTCTCTAAATATTATATTTATTTTAATTTAGAACATAAAGCTGTAAAGTTTTGATTAACGCAGCAGACCAAATTAAATAAAGTCTTGATGAACAAAAATGAGTTCATTATTAATCTTGAATCCCTCATTTTTGTATAAGGCTTTTTAGTAAATAATGGCTAAGTTTAACAATTTAGCGACTTAAGTATGGATATGTGCCTCACTTTTGCAAGTGGGTTGTTGAGCTTTACTTAAAATTTAGCATGAAAGGTAAAAGACATTTGACTTCTGTGATAAGAAATCGCTATTCCCTAAATATTTTATTAGGAACGCTAGCAATTTGGGGAATAAGTCTAACTGCAATTGCTCACAAGACTATTGCTGCTCCACCACCAAATATTAGAGTAGTAGGCAACAAATTCCAAGATTCTCAAGGTAGTACTGTGGTATTGCGCGGAGTTAGTCTTACAGATGCAGAACATATTAGTAAGAATTTTGGCTATAAATTTATAATTGATTTACTCACAGATCCGAGTAAAAACTGGTACGCCAAAATTGTTCGCGTTCCTGTTCATCCTCATACTTGGTTAGAAAACGAAGCCTTTTCTCAAACTAAGGCAGATCGTCACTTCAATCAATACTTAAAACCTTTGATAGACTACGCTAGCTCAAAAGGATTATATGTCATTATAGATTGGCATTATGTGCAAGATCCACGCAACAAGCAAAGTCAAACACTTGCCTTTTGGAAGTACATTGCACCTAAATTTAGTTCTTACGGCAATGTTCTCTACGAAATATACAATGAAAACTCTAGCAATGCTAGCAGCGGGATGACTTGGAGTACTTGGAAAAATCTAGCACAACCTTGGATAAATACAATTCGATCTGCTGGTGCACCAAACATTATTCTAATCTGTGGTCCTCAGTACTGTCAGCATATGCGAGAGGCAGCTGATGCTCCATTTTACGATCCTATGTTTCCTAATTCGCCAAATTTAGCTTATGTTGCACATATTTATCCAAGCTTCTATTCACGGCAGAATGGTTCACAGCGACAAAAGTATGAATACGAAATAGGCTACTTGGCTCAACGTTACCCAGTTGTCGTAACTGAGTGGGGCTGGGATGAAGATATGTCAGGCACTGAAGTTTATGGAAATCAAAATACTTATGGAAATGAATTAAAGAAATTTATTGATGACTATGGCTTAAGTTGGACAAGTTGGGTAGCAAGTAATAACCCTTGGTATCCACAGTTATTTTATGGTGATTGGACTCCTCGACAAGGTCCTCGATATCATGGAAGTTTCACGCGAGATTGGTTGTCCGAACGCAATAGTAGCCCACCATCAACAAAACCATCAACGGTAAACTTCCCAATCCGCATCGCAGCAGGAAGCAATACAGAGTTTATTGCATCTAATGGTAGTAAATGGAACCAAGATCAAGGTTTTTTAAATGGTTCAACTGTGAACCGTGGTAATATTCCAATTGCTAATACATCCAATGCTAGACTTTACCAAACTGAACGTTATGGATTAACAGGTTATGCGTTCACAATTCCTAATGGTAACTATCTTGTCAAACTACACTTTGCAGAAACTTACAATGGTATTTCAGCGAAAGGACAACGCGTATTTGATGTAGCCATAGAAGAGGAAAACCTGAATAACATTGATATATACTCAGAAGCAAAAGGTAGAAATATTGCACTAGTCAAATCAGTCAATATCACTGTAAAAGATGGTCAATTAAATATCAAATTTATACCACGCGCTCAGTTACCATTGATTAATGCCTTGGAAATAATACCTGTAACAAAATGAACAACAAGAGAAACTAAGCATTTTTGTTATTCTGCTGCATATAGCTTAATAACCAATTTGCAACTGTTGCGCGACGAGTTTGGCGAGGTCCAAACTCACCAATTTTATAGCCAGAAAAACCGAGTTTCTCTTTTAAAAGTTGCTTGTTTTCTGGAGGAATCGAACGAGTTAGCTTGACTGTGGCTGGACGACTTTCAATAAAGTTTGGTGGTTGTGGATACTCATCACGCCATTCATCTACAACTTGTGTGTTATCCCACATATCTATCGTCTCATCGTAACGATAGCCTAAATAGTGCCATACCAATTGATTAACTGTGACATCGTCAATAGTATCGTTAATAATTGCCCAAATTGTTTCTGGACACAGTGGTAACATCTGAGGCATATTCATAAGCTCTAATTATTTGAGTAAAACTTTTTAAAAGCTAGAGGATATGAATTATTTTAGGCTTTGCCAGCTAGTTATGCTGAGATTTTGAGGAATAAATTATAATAGTTTGAATTAACGCTTCTAATTAATATCTACCTCTGTTGGAAGAGATGGTGGGTAAAAAAATTATGACAAACTGATGACAAAAGCCAGCGCCTCAACTCCGTTTTTGGGAGAAGGATTATGGGAATAGATGATTTTCTGAGAAATATACCAGGATTTCCGCAAGGAAGATCCAAGGATGACGATCGCAAATATCGAGATGATGACGATCGGCGTCACAGGTATCGCGACGACGATGACGATGATGATGACCGACGTTACAAATATCGCGACGACGATGATGACGATGATGACCGACGTTACAAATATCGCGACGACGATGATGACGATGACGATGATGACGATTGAATTAAATTAAGTTGTAGCATCAAGAAAAACCTCGCCTTTGTTTCAAGTTGTTTAAGATAGACAAAGGCGATTTTATTATGTCGTAATACACTTGTAAAAATTTCCGCTGATGCTCGATTCATCAATATCTCAAGCGCGTATTCAAGCTCATGTTTTAGTCTCTGGTAGAGTGCAAGGAGTCGGTTTTCGCATGGCAACCTATGAGATGGCTCAAGAGTTAGGGCTGAATGGTTGGGTACGCAATCTAGTGGATGGTTGCGTTGAAGCTGTTTTTGAAGGTAGTAAAGACGTAGTAGATAAAATGGTGCACTGGTGTCATCAAGGAAGTTGTGCTGCTGTCGTCAAAGATGTAACTGTTGAGTACAAAGCACCAGAGGGAATTTCTAAATTTAGTATCCGGCGTTGAGTGAGTATTATTTACTATTTATATTGACAGTAATTTTTAATTAAAACTTAATAAAGCGTGATATTGTCCAAAATAACTATATAGAATACTCAATTTGACAAATGCGATCGCCTGTTGATTCCTACAAATACTGCCTACAAACCCCGACTAAAATATAGGTTTTTATATTAAGATAAGTAATGTTTTTACATAAATTCAGAACTTAATATTGAGTCAATTTTTGAACAAATAAGAGATTTTATCTTATGCACAACAAACTATTCAATACGCATATTCAAGATTCACATATCTTAATGACTCCGAAGGAAGTAAAAGCAAAACTCCCGCTAACACATTCGGCAGAGAAGACAGTTTTGCGAGCCAGGAAAGAAATAGAAGCGATTCTAGAAAGTTACGACAACCGTAAATTCATCGTGGTTGGGCCTTGCTCTATCCATGATGTCAAAGCAGCTAAAGAGTATGCTGACAAACTTAAAAACCTCGCTGAGCAAGTCAAAGACAAACTCCTACTCATCATGCGAGTTTACTTTGAAAAGCCGCGAACAAACGTCGGCTGGAAAGGTTTAATTAACGATCCAGACATGAATGACTCGTTTCACATTGAAAAAGGATTGTTAACAGCACGAAAATTACTGATTCATTTAGCTGAACTAGGATTACCCGCAGCAACCGAAGCTTTAGACCCGATTGTACCGCAGTATATTAGTGAATTAATTGCTTGGTCTGCGATCGGCGCTCGCACAACAGAATCACAAACTCATCGCGAAATGGCAAGTGGCTTATCAATGCCTGTTGGCTTCAAAAATGGCACTGATGGCGGTATTGAAGTTGCCCTAAATGCCTTAAAGTCTGCTGAAGTCCCGCACCATTTTCTCGGGATTAATCATAACGGGCAAGTTAGTGTATTTAAAACAAAAGGAAACACGCACGGGCACGTTATTTTACGAGGTGGCGGTGGTAAACCTAATTATGATGCTGAAAGTATTAGAGTTGCTGAAGAAAAATTAAAGGCAGCAAATTTACCAGCGAAAATAGTGATTGATTGTAGTCATGGAAACTCTAATAAAGATTATAAGTTACAAGGTACAGTCTTCAACAGCGTCATTGAGCAAATTGTTGAGGGTAATACTGCGATCGTTGGCATGATGCTGGAATCCAATTTATATGAAGGTGGTCAATCGATCCCAAGCAATTTAGCAGATTTGAAATATGGTATTTCAGTAACAGATAAGTGTATTAGCTGGGAAGAAACTGAAAAAGTTATTAGCGATGCTTACGAAAAACTCAATTAGTGCTACAGAGAAAGGAGGAATGCTGTTGTAGTGACTGTTAGCAAGCATCCTCCTACTACTGATTTGTTTTCACTGAAAACGCACGCTATTGTAAGTTAAACCACGATACCTTAGTGCGCATACTTGTCTTTCTAGGAAAGTACGCGGCTGCTTTCGATATGTAATACCTCGATATTTGGCAGTTATACCAATATTGTTATTTACACGGACAGCAGGGGATTCGTACTTCAAACCACGGTAGGATAAAGTCATAGTTTTCACCTTTGATTGAAGGATACTTAGAACAGTTAGTTGGTAACTCATTGGTAGTTTGTAGTTGTGGTAGGCTTGTTATCGAGAATTGATCCACAGCAGTTCCTGAGCAGCGTATGTACCTGCTTGTTGTAAGGAACGAGATATGTGTGGGGCTTGTTTATATGCAGTAATACTGGCGATCGCAAAAATCGCTAAAACGATCGATAAAAGAAACTGATGGCTCGGTGTTTCTTCACCTGACTGAGCAAAGCATTTTTCTAGAAACTGTCGAGAATCGCTACTAGCAGACCACAAGCTGAGTAAATTAAGAGTGCCAAACGTGTCATGATACATCAAGGTTTCTCCTGTAGGGTGAGGGGTAAGTGATGCAGCGATCGCGCGATCGCACTAACGCGCAGCTATGCCATTAGCACCAGCAGGCAACCCAGCGATAGTCTGAAGTTTGACAAGTTGACCTGTAACGAGGTTTACTCGAAACACTGCAACTGTGCCCCGTGTATTGTCTAGCGAGTAGAGATTTAATCCATCATTACTGAGTGATAAATCAATCGGAGTCCCACTACCCGTTAAACCAGTACGACCGCCAGCAGTTAATAAACTGAGGTTGCCACCAAAACTGACACGTAAGCCGGAAATCGACTCGCTACCAGTGTTTGTGACATAGGCAAAGCGTCCATCATTACTAACTACAACCCAACACGTTGCCGTTTCGGTTGTGGCGAGTGAAGAAGTTATGAGTTGAAGATCGCCATTAGGCTTGACAAGATAAGATGACACTGTACCGCCATTAGCAGCACCTGCTGCGGCTTCTGAAACTAAAAGTTGATCGCGCTTACCAAAAGCAAAACCAAAAGGTGTTGTACCTGCCGAAACAAATACTCTTGGTCCACTGACGCGCCCACTAGGTAAGACACTGTAGGTACTGATTTTATTTGTACTCTTCTCTGTAACAATGAGTCGCTGACCATCGGGGGTAAATTGCACTTGTGCTGGTGCGGTATTCGCTGCGCTCAATGGTCGAGTAGAATCTGCCAAAGGCAACATTTTGCAGTTCTTATCGACAATAAAGCCACTAATATTATCTGAATTACCAACAGTACCACCCGCATTGAGTACATATAACAGGTTGCGGTTGACGGTTACGCTGACAGGTCGCGCACCACCCGAATTAATTTTATCTGCGAGTAATAAACCATCAGCTTTAACAAGAAAAGATGAAATTTGGTTACTACCAGCATTGACTGCATATAAACACCGATTTGCTTGATCCAACACTAAAGCATTTTGGTTGCCTAGCGATGTTCCAGTGCCTTTACCGCCTGTATCATACCTCTGTGGCGCACCTAAGCGACCTTGCGCATCACGGTTGTAAACTAAGACTTTGTTAGCGTTTGTGGCATTCGTCATTGTGTAAACCGCACCCCTTGGTGGCTGGTTAGCGATCGCGCTTCCTGGCAAAAGTGTTGACAAAACTGTGGTGTAAGAAAAAAGTTTTTTCAGGTTAAAAGTAGACATATCTCCTCATTGCTACAACTTCAGCAGCTTAAAAGTTAATAAAGAGCTAATTGCTTTAAGGTCATTTATCACTAAAGATTGATGACAGGCTTGACTCTAATATTTCTTAGATTGATAATTTGCCCAAGATCGGTTCTGGATCAGTAATTAACGCTGAGAATTGACCTTGACAAAAACAGCATTTAATGCACAATGTCTACGCTCAAAGCTTCACAACGAGGACTAGTCCGAATTAAACAAGCCAGAAAAGAAAAAGGATGGGCTGTTGATGACTTCCACTGGTTGGAAAGTGCAAGTCAAGTACTAGAAGTAACGTGGTCAGAACAAGGGTTTTTAGCTGAAGGAGTTTCGGAGGGAACTTGGAAACGGTTTCTAGCGGGAAAGTTACCAATTAATGCTGAGGCATTTAAAGCTTACTGTCAGATTCTCGAACTCGACTGGAGCGAAGTTGTTGAGCGTACTGGACAGCAAGACTGGGGTGAAGCGCCGGAGGTAGAGAATTTTCACGGTCGTAGCGATGAAATCAATATCCTGCGACAGTGGGTAATTCAAGATAAGTGTCGCTTGGTGGCGTTATTAGGGATGGGCGGTATTGGTAAAACTGCGTTGAGTGCAAAATTAGCGGTTCAGCTTGAGAATGAATTTGAATTTATTATTTGGCGGAGTCTGCGTAACGCACCACTAGTAGAAGATATTTTGGCAGAACTGATTCAGTTTCTCTCAGAACAGCACGAAACAAAGCTACCTAATTATTTAGACGCTAAAATCTCGCAGCTGATTAAGTACCTACGTGCTGCGCGCTGTCTGTTGATTTTAGATAATGCTGAGTCAATTTTACGCAGTGGCGAGTCGCTTGGGGATAGCTTCGCTGCACGCACAGGAGCCTATCGAGAAGGATATGCAGGATACGGTCAATTACTGCAACGTATTGGCGAAACTTCCCACAATAGCTGTTTGATCCTCACTTCGCGGGAAAAACCTCAAGGTTTTGTAGCTTTAGAAGGTGAATCTCCTGTTCGTTGTTTATATTTGACAGGTTTACCATCAGCTGTCGGACAAGCAATTTTTCAAACCAAGGGATCTTTCATCGGTTCCGAAGCACAATGGCAAGCTTTAATTTCTCATTATGGTGGTAATCCACTAGCTTTAAAGATTGTTGCTGCGGCGATTCGCGATTTTTTTGATAGCAACATCCTCCAGTTTCTTGATTTCATGAAAAATGGTTCATTTATTTTTGACGACATTCGCGATTTATTAGAACGCCAATTTCAACGCCTTACAAAAGTAGAACAAGAGATTATGTACTGGTTGGCAATTAACCGAGAACCAGTCACATTTGCAGAACTACAGGATGATTTTATTTCTGGTTTACCACCGAGCGAAATTCTTCAGGCGATCGCATCGTTGCAACGTCGCTCACTCATCGAAAAATCAGGCGCTACTTTTACTCAACAACCAGTTGTGATGGAATACGTCACGACTCGATTGATTGAGCAAATTTGTGTTGAAATTACATCAGGAGAACTTACCTTATTCAAAAGTCACGCCTTAGTAAAGGCACAAGCAAAAGATTATGTACGCGATACTCAAATTAACTTAATTCTTCAACCCGTAGTTGATGGATTATTGGTTACTTTGCATTCTTTTAAAAGTATTGAAAATCGACTCATTCAACTTTCTCAAATTCACGGTCAATCTTCTTTAGAAACAGGATATATTGGCGGTAATATTTTGAATTTGCTGTGCCATCTCAAAGTAGATTTCAGCGGCTACGATTTCTCACACTTAACAGTGTGGCAAGCTTATTTACAAGGAATCAACTTACACAATATAAATTTTGCTTTTTCTGACTTATCAAAATCAGTTTTTACAGAGACTTTAGGAAACATTTTAGATGCTGCATTTAGCTATGATGGTGAACTCTTAGCAACGTGTGATGTTGATGAGAAAGTGCGCGTATGGCAAGCACAAACAGGTAAACTCCTGGCATTGTGTGAAGGACATACTAATTGGGTACGAACAGTTGCTTTTAGTCGTGATGGTAAAATAGCGAGTGGTAGTACTGATCAAACAGTAAGGTTTTGGGATGTTACTACAGGTCAATGCCAAAAAACTTGCACCGAACACACGCACGAAATTTACTCGATAAGCTTTAATATTAATGGTCAGATACTAGCAAGTGGCAGTGGCGATCGCACAATCAAACTGTGGGATGTCACCACAGGTGAATGCATCAAAACATTGACCGGACATACCGATTGTGTACGTTCTGTTGCTTTTAGCCATGATGGTAAAATATTAGCAAGTGGTAGTGCCGACAACACGATTAAAATTTGGGATATTGCAACAGGTAAATGTATCAAAACATTAACTGAACATACTGATTGGATAAGGTCTATTGCGTTTAATAATCATGGAATACTTGCAAGTTGTAGTACAGATTCTTTAGTGAAACTATGGGATATCAAAACAGGTAGATGCTGCCAAACTTTCACCGGTCATACTCATGGTGTTTATGCAGTTGCGTTTAGTCCTGATAGTCAAATACTAGCAAGTGGCAGTGGTGATAAAACGGTGAAGTTATGGGATGTCAACACAGGTAGTTGTATCAAAACTTTGCCAGAACATACGCATCAAATTTGTGCAGTTGCGTTTAGTCCGCAAGGGACAATGTTAGTGTCCGTCAGCTTAGATCAAACTGCCAGACTTTGGAATTGGACAACTGGACAATGCTTGAGAACTTTACAAGGACATACTGATTGGGCATTTCCTGTTGTATTTGCACCGCAGTGTCAGGCGGATCAAGAAGAATTTTTAGCAAGTGGTAGTGCAGATAAAACGATCCGACTTTGGAATGTCAGTCGTGGTGAAGAAATGAAAACTCTAGCAGGACATATCGGGCAAGTATGGTCACTTGCATTCAATCATGACGGTAGTGCGATCGCAAGTGGTAGTACAGATTCGACAATCCGGCTATGGAATATTTCTACAGGTCAATCCAAAATTTTACATGGACACACTGATTGGGTACGGATTGTTGCATTTAGCCAAGATGGTCAAATTTTGGCGAGTGGTAGCGCCGATCGCACCATAAAATTATGGGATGCGAACACAGGTAAGTGTATTAATACCTTACACGGTCACACCGATCATTTATGGTCAGTGACCTTCAGCCGCGATCGCAAAACATTATTTAGTGCTAGTACCGACTCTACAATCCGGTTGTGGGAGGTGGAAACGGGACAGTGTTACCAAATTATTAAAGATGGTAATAAAGCTGTTTACTGTATTGCCTTGAGTCCAGACGAACAAACCATCGCTAGTGGTAGTGCTGATGCCACAATCCGATTATGGAATCTTACAACAGGAAAGTGTCGCAAACTACAAGGACATAAAGGTTTTGTGTTTACTCTTGCTTTTAGCCGTGATGGGAAAATGCTAGCAAGTGGTAGTGCTGATCAATCGGTAAAGCTTTGGAATGTTGAGACTGGGGAATTGCAAACTTGTGTCGGACATACACATCAAGTTTGTGCGATCGCCTTTAATAATGATAACCAGATCGTCGCCAGCGGCAGTGGAGCGCAAGATCAAACGGTAAGATTATGGGATGTGAAAACAGGAAAATGCTTGAAAATCCTGCGGGCAAAAAGACTTTATGAAGGTATGAATATTACCGGAGTAACAGGATTAACTCAAGCGCAAAAAGCCGTACTGCGATCGCTTGGAGCAATTGAAGAAAATTAAATTTGGGCGATCGCGCCATTTCTGCGTTCATCACCTGCACCCGAAATCACACCTTCAGATGTTTCCAAGCAAATCTTGTAATTGTTCAAATGTACCTTGTGCGTTCACTCGACCGTCTTGAAGAACGATAATACGATCGGCATAGCGTAGAACCCAAGAGCGATGAGAAACCACAAGACAAGTTGGCATCCAATTCATGGTATTCATGTCCTTTTGACTTGAAGCATTTCTGGCGGCGAATAGACGCAACATAGTATTCGTTCTGTATTCACATCCAGAGCACTCGACAAATCGTCGAAGACTAACAATTCAGGTTGACGCACAAACATGCGAGCCGCTGCTGCACGCTGTAACTGTCCACCAGAGAGCCGAACTCCTCTAGAACCCACCACTGTTTCTAGCCCCTCAGGCATAGCTGCGATATCCTGTTCAAATACTGCCATTGCGATCGCCTTTTTCAATTCAATCTCGTGGCGATCGAGACCGAGTAGAATATTATCCAGCAGAGAAGCACTAAACAGTTTCGGAGTTTGCGGAGTATAAGCGCTACGAGGAGGAACGAAGAAGTTAGCTGGATCATTGACCCTGTTACCATTCCAGTAAATTTCTCCAGCTTGCATCGGCAACAAACCCAGCAACACTCGCAGTAGCGTTGTTTTACCCGAACCGATAGATCCAGTAATAACGGTCAAACTGCCCCGCACAAGCTTCAGGTTTACGTTTGTAATCCCCCGATTTGTGTTGGGATAATGATAGGTCAGGTTATCGGTGGTTAACTCTTGTAAGCAGGTGCTTTGATTCCAACGCGGTTGGTCTATTGGTGGTAGTTTTTGTTGATTACCAAGCAAGTCGTTCAGGTAGAGTGGATGATAGGCAACCAGAGCAGAAACTGAGCTACTACTACTTTGCTTCCCTGCCAATCCACTAGAGGACAACGCGGCTAAACGCTCAAAGGAAACCTGGCTCTGCTTCGACAACGCCATAAATTCACTCAAGGCTTGAAAAGCGTAAATTACAAAAGGGAGATAGTAGACGAACAACGCAAAATCACCCAACATTAACGTACCAACCTCTGTTTGCATTGATGTCGCAACCAGAAGTAAAATTATTCCTATCCCAATACTCGCCAAACTCCTAAAAATAGAATTCAACAGGGCAGTGAATAACTGATCCTTTAGCATCATTTGACGACGTTGGGCGTTAATCTGTCGGAAATAGGCGAGTACATCTTTTTGTCCCCCTGCTATCTTAATCGCTTGAGTCGAACTGAACATTTCACCAACAAACCCTGTCACCTGTTGGGTCGCTTGGCGGCTCGCTTGCCGATATCGTTTGATTCGGGTTTCTGCTTTCTGGACAACTGCCACCATGACCACTAGAGGTAGGAAAACAAAGAGCGTAATCTGCGCATTGATGCTTAGTAAGATAGCAAGACAGAACAAGGCATAAAGCTTTTCTCCGATGAGTTGTGAGGTCTGGGAAATATTGTTTTGGATCTGCTCAGCATCATCGCGAAAGTAACTAATCAGTTCACCTGGCGATACAGTCTTGCCAGCCTCTCCGGATATCGTCAAAGGATGAGCAGCAGGGCGAGAGAGTAAGCATTCTAAAAGGTTGCGCCGGATCAATGAACTCATTGCAAAACGGTGTTGAGTTTGAGGTACCCAGGCGGCAAAATAGAGGATGACCCGCCCCAACTCAGTTGCTAATAACAGCGCGATCATTGCCCAAATAGAAATGCTGAGTTGTTCAGACTGGGTTAATGTGTTGAAAAATTCACGGATAATCAAGCCTGGTACCACAGACAGGCTCAGGCTCAGAACCCATAAGAAGCAGCCAATCAGGTACAGTTTCGGTTGATAGAGAAGTAAACGCCACAGTAATTTCCAGACAGATACTTCTGTTGTTTTGATTGTTGTCATCAAGTTCTTGTTTGTTAACTTGCTTCTTGCCAAAGAGGAACCAGGAGAGAGCATCTTCGCTTACTCCAATTCAGTTGTTGAACCAGTCTTTAACAACTGAGCAAAACGAGAAGCAGGGTTCTTAGCTAAGTTCTCGCGCATGCCATATTCGATTGTCCTGCCATTGTCCAAAATCATGATTTGATCGGCTCGTTGTACTGTTCCTAAGCGGTGAGCGATAATGATCCCAGTACGTCCCTTCAGTAACCTATCTACTGCACATTCAATTAAGTTTTCAGTTGTCGAATCGAGTCGGGAAGAAGCTTCATCAAGAATCACTAAACCTGGGTCTTTGAGAAAAACACGAGCAAAGGCAAGCAATTGTGCTTGACCCGCAGAGAGTCCACCACTATCAGATCCCAACTGCGTATCCAAGCCGTCTGGCAACGAGTAGAGCCATTGAGAGAGTCCTAACATTTCCAGGACGTTGAGAATCCGTGCCTCACCAATCTTGGAGTTGAAAAAGGTTAAGTTGTTGCGAACTGTAGTCTGAAACAGTTGTACATCCTGAGTGACCATTCCCAACCGTTGTGACAAATTCTGCAAGGGCGTCTGGTCGATCGCTACACCACCGAGGCGGATTTTTCCACTATAGGGATCGTAGAGCCGCAACAACAAACGCGCTAGGGTTGTCTTGCCACTTCCTGTGCGTCCCAGAATTCCCAAGGTTTGACCAGCAGGGAGATAAAAGGAGATGTTTTGTAATTGCGGAGTTCCTTTCCCCCTTTCCTCATAACTAAACCAAACATTTTCAAACGTGACTGAAAGTGGACTGTTAGGTAGTGGTTTATCTCCACCGGAAATCAGTTGGGATTGAAGTTGGAAGAGTTCTTTAATGCGAAGAATACTAGCTTCGGCTTGCTGGAGGTCTTCTAATTCTTCTCGAATTCGTTCGATCGGCGGGCTGAGAAGATTGGCGTAATGAAAGATGACGTATACTGTACCAATCGAAATCGCTGCTTGGCTCCAGAGATAGGCACCGACTCCTAGTGCGATCGCATCTCCCATGGCAACAAGACCAATTGAGGTTCCGAAGATGGCAGCACCCGCTAAGCGAGCGCGGTGATAGATGGGCAACCAGTGTTGCAGGATACGGTAAAAGCGATGCATGACATAGGCGATCGCGTCATTCGCTCGCAGATCTTCAGTGCCACCTAGATGTTCGCCTAAAAAGCCGAAAAACTCTGCATGGATTTGGCGTAGGTCTGCCCAATAAGGAACAGCATAGGCGCTTACCCGCATTAAGACAATGAGTGCCGTTAGGGCGTATAGAGTCATGCTAAAACCCGCGAGCCAATTTTCCCAGAAAAGAGCAACCAGCACGCCAAACAGCAGAATCGTATTGCCTAATACGTCGATGGTAAATTGAGAGAAGAACCTCGAAAGGGCGTTTACATCCCCGTCAATTCGCTCCACTAATTCACCTGGAGTAATGGATTTGTGGAAGGATAAATCGAGTTCGAGGCAGTGTTCGGCTAGGTCAGCCCGCAGTTCATTGGTAGCAGTCCAAGCGACATTTTCACCGAAGTAGGTCGCCGCAACAGCTAAGCCCTGAATCATCAACGCGACGAGAATAAACAAGAAAGCTGCTACAAATAAGGTTGACTGAGAACCACCCGCAGTCGCTGTGTCAACGAAGTAGCCGAGAATTTGAGGGTTGAAGACTTGCAACCCAATGCTGCCGAGTAAGGTGATAACGAGCCAAGCGACGCGACCTTTCTGGGGTTTGAGATAATTCGCTAGAAGATAACCATACTTTTTGAGAGGGATGTTCATGGCTGAGATAGTATTCGCCAAATTAGAACGGGGCTACTTTTGCACAACCGGATTTCCAAACGAATAGGATTTGTTTTCAGATTTCAGTTGTCCTCATTGCAGGATGTAGAATAAAAGCCTATAACTCTTTGAACCTCTCAACGCTTATGGCACCTCAGGTTTTAGCGCATCCCTTACCAACAGAACAGCGTGTGACCTTAGAAGGCGTAAGCTGGCAGCAATACGAGATTTTGTTAGCAACATTGGGCAATGACTTTCCTAATTTGCGCCTGAGTTATTTGGAAGGAGTTCTGGAAATTATGTCAACATCTCCAGAACACGAGGAGATTAAGACAACGATCGGATTGTTCATAGAAGCCTATTTTCAAGAGACTCGCACTCGGTTTCATGGCATGGGTTCGGCAACGTTTCGCAAGGCGGCTAAGCAACGCGGATTGGAACCGGATGAGTGTTATTGTCTGGAGCATAAAAAAGAGTTTCCTGATATTGCGATCGAAGTTGTGCTGAGTAGCGGAACGGTTGATAAGCTAGAGATTTACCGTGGCTTGCAGGTTGTTGAAGTGTGGTTCTGGGAAAATGGAGCCTTTCAGATTTATCATTTACGTGCTGACAATTACGAACAAGTTGTAAGCAGTGAGTTGTTGCCAAAGCTAGATGTGGAGTTGTTTGCTAGATATGTCAGACCTGAGGAGCAATTTGATGCAGTGATGGAATTCCGCAATGTGATTCGTCAACAGCAGGAAGGTAGATAAGCTGAATACGGGGCAGAGAAGACAACGGTTTAACCTCGCTGCGCCTGCTTTAAGCTAATCTGAAGAAGTAGCTATGGCATACCTATCAGTTCTCATATGACACAAATACAGGCCAACGATTATCCCTTTGTTAAAGAGTTTGTAACTGATGAGAATGGTCAAGTCCATAAGGTTGTTTTGCAAATTGAAGACTATCAACGTTTACTCGAAGCTCTTGAAGATGAAGGCTTGTATCGAGCAATGCAAGATGTTAAGCATGAAGTTCCACTCAGTCTGAATGCTGCCCTGCAAGACCTTGATGGCAATGAAGGTTGAGTATTTACCAAGTTTCCTAAAGGATTTGAAAGCACTCAAAAGCACGCCTAGCTACTCCGTAATTAGAAATCTAGTCTTCCAAGAGATTCCAAACTGTTCTAGTTTTGAGAAAATTCGAGGTTTAAAAAAACTAAAAGCATCCGACAGTGCTTACCGCCTACGCATTGGAGATTACCGTATTGGCTTCTTTTTTGAAAATGATACGATAACGTTTGCTCGTGTCCTGCACCGCAGAGAGATCTATCGGTCCTTCCCATAACAGTTATCTGACAGTCCACAGGTTATACTTTTTCAGTAATAAGCGATGGAATTTTAGCGACCTCTGCGGATTGCAGCACTTCAGGGAACTGCTTCCACGGTATGTTACCGTCTTTACTGGTGAGGTAGAGTTGACCAAATTGAAGCAGGGCTTCTGCTTCGGTGGAGGGAGCCTTGGTGAAGAGATAAGTGGCTTTGTCTGGAGCGGAGAAGGCTACCGAGCAAGGACTGGAGCATGTCCACAAACAGCCAACGGGGTGAATCTCTAACTCGTCTTGATGTGACCAATCTTGATGCAGATGAAGCAGCTGATTGAGTAGAACAGCACCTTCAACTTTCTCGTAATCGATACCATCTGAGTGAACAGAGTTGCAGGATTTACAGACAAATAAGATATGTTTTGACACGGATATTACTCCTCTTTTACTACTAAATATCTAAACAGGTCATCTAATACGGCATTGGCAGCCAGAATACTATCGCCAATCCAGTAACTTGGTACTTCGTAAACCTTGCCTTGTTGAACAACCTTTAATTGCGACCAGAGAGGGTCGGCTTTCAGCTTTTCTAGCGTGGTATTTACCTGTTGAGCAATTTCAGCGTTGTATCCATACGTCCACAAAAACATCACATCTGCATCAAGGTCACGAATACGTTCTTTACTAAGTTGCTGCTGACCATCCCACTCTCTATCTTGAGCAGGTGGACGGGACAATCCGGCATCTTCTAGAATGCTGCCGCAGAATGAATCCTTGAAATATATCGCGATCGCCTCTGGATAAATACGAACCACTGAAACTTTAATTTGATTCGAGCGATTTTCCCCTGAAGGGGTTTCATCAATGTTCATTTCAGCTTTAAACTGTGCCAATCTGGTTTCGTAATCAGCCATCAATTGCTGAGCTTGGTCAACTCGTCCCAATGCTTCAGCTTCCTTGAAAAAGACCTTTTTCCAATCTGAACCAGTTTCCCAACTTGCCAAAACAGTCGGCGCAATTTGGGTGAGTTGGTTGTAGATTGCTTTGTGATATGTTGCCAGAATCAAATCGGGGTTTAGGACAGCAATGGTTTCTAAACTGGGATCTACTACTGGTAGTTGTTCGATACCTGTAATGCGTTCTCCAAGCAGAGACTCGAACCCACCGCGAAAGACACCTGCAACCGGTTTGACTCCCAATGCTATTGTATTGGCTGCATCACCAAGACTAATAACCCGTTGCGGATAGTAGGGGACACAGGCTTCACCCATCGCATGTTCAACCACTCGACACTGTGATGCATGCATTGAGTTGGTAGAACTTGAAGAGTTATCAAATATAGGCTTGCCACACGCTGAGATAATGGCAAATATTACGCCAATCAGAAACAGTAATCTTAAGCGACAAATAATGCTGCTCACAAGTGAATCCCGAATTAGAAGGTTACAGACACAGAACCAATGACAGTGAATGGATCGCCCGGCTGATTAAAGCCTCTGCTACTTGTGGCGCGATAATAGTCCGTATCAAATAAATTCTTGATGTTGAGTTGAAGCCTAATATCACTGTCTCCTGCTGAAAAGTTGTACCAAGTTGCCAAATCAACAGTTGCATAACCTGGAAGAAAATAGGTACCATCACTCCCATCGATCCTGCTAGCAGTGAAGACTCCTGCTCCCAAGCCTAGCCCTTGCAAACTCCCTTGCTGAAATTCATACGTTAGCCAGAGACTGCCTGCATGTTCAGGGGTATTAATCGGACGTAGACCTACACGGTCAGGTCTGTTATCTCTAGTAATCCTGGCATCAGTATAAGCATAGGACCCAAGGACGTTGAGTCCCGGTATAATTTCACCAATTACATTAAATTCAATACCACGACTGCGTTGTTCCCCAGTTTGAATTTGGAATCCTGGATTGTCTGTATCAGCCGTGAGAACATTCTGTTTTGTTAGGTCGTAAAGAGCAAGGGTTGCACCTAATCGACCATCTAGAAACTCGGCTTTGGCACCTATCTCAAACTGTTGTCCTGTAGTTTGTTCAAATGGATCGCCCTCAAAGGTAAGCCCTGCGGAGAAACCAGATACAGGCAGGAACGACTCGCTATAGCTAGCGTATAAGGAGAGTGGCTCAATTAGGCGATAGACAATTCCCACCCTTGGACTAAACGCAGTATCTTCAACTCTATTATCAAGAACGCCAAACTCATCCCTTGAAATTAGCCGACTATTGACAAAATCTAGCCGCCCTCCCAAGAGCAGGATGAGATTATCCAACAGCGAAACCTGATCTTGAAGATAAATTCCTACCCAGTTAAGCTCACTTTCAATGTCAAAATCTGTCAAATCAGTGGTGATTGGAGCACCATAAACGGGGTTAAAATATCAATGGGATCAGCGGGTCCAAACTGACCAGTATAGTCTTCCGTTTCCCATCTCAGATCGAGACCTAGCAAAAGAGTGTGATTGATCGAACCAGTCGAGAAATTACCAGTGACATCCGTAATTAAATTAAATTGATCTCGTCTGTTTTCTTGATACTGATAGCCTCGCTCCAATGTTCGGTTGTCATCTAAAACTGTTGTACCGGATATCTCCTCAGTCATAAATTCATTATATTGATAGCGAAACAGATTACGAAGTCGCCAGTTTTCACTAAAGTTATGTTCAAATTCATAGCCTGTGAAAACATTCTCGATTCGCCTAAAATCATCCGGTTCTTGCAGAAATCGACTTCTAGGGATCTCTCCAGGTTGGCTACCAATGATCGGCAGACCTCGATCTAAGGTTCGATCGTCATAGGTATATTCAAGATCAAGGGTGATGCGAGTTTGATCTGAAAACTGATACGTAACGACAGGAGCAACGTAGACAGTTTCCCGTTCGACAAAATCTCGAAATGAATCTGCATTGGTGTAAGCTGCATTCAGTCGGTAAAGCAGGCTACCATCCTCAGTTAAGGGTCCAGAAATGTCTAGTGTTGGGCGATAAAACTCGTAGCTGCCAATTTGCCCTTCAAATGAATAATAAGGCTCATCAAGGGGGCGTTTTGAAATTACATTAATAATTCCTCCAGGCTCAACTTGCCCAAACAGAACAGAAGCGGGACCTCGTAAAACTTCGATTTGCTCCACGCCAGCGCTGTCAATGGGAGCAGTTGCGCTAGTGGAAAATCCGTTCCTGAAGAGATTGTTTTGTGTAAAGCCTCGGATGAAAAAGCTTTGTGTAGCAGCAACATTAGCGTTGTTATTACCAGGGTTGACACCGCTTACACTCCGTAGCGCATCTTCGAGCGTTGTACTGCCTTGATCTTCAATGATCTGCTGAGGAATCACCTGAATAGATTGGGGAATATCACGGATTGGGGTATCCGTTCGAGTTGCCGTACTCGCATTCGGTACGCGGTAGTCTTCTTGTTGTCCCGTTACCACAATTTGAATTGCGTCCTCGTCTGTTTCTACCACCTCCATTCCAGGCGTAACCGCTAATACTAGCCCTGTTGCTTCCATGCTTAGATTGGCAGTCGGCGGCGCATCCACTCCTGTAATCGCCACGCGCACGCGATTCCCTGGTAAACCCGTCACACTCACCAGCCCAATACCCTCGATCGGATTTGCCTGCTGAAACTCATTCCTATCTGGCAACGCCAACACCGCATTGGGAACATCGACAATTACCGCATTGCCCACCGTTTGAAGTGCTGGGGTTGCGAGTTCCCCTTCAGTCGTTTGCAACACCGCCCGTAAGCCTGCCTCGCTAGTCTCGACTTGTACCCCAGTAATTTGCACTAGGGAAGCTGAAATTTGAGTGTTCCACTCCTTGACTGTCGTTGCAGGTTGGTCGAATTCACTCAGTTCAGGAATCGGCTTGTTTGTCCTTTGGTCAGTTGAAACTGTGTCTGCCCATGCCACTGGGATTGCAGACATTGACACGACACCCATTAGGGCACTCGTAACCATGAACACCTGTTGCAGTTGATTCAACATAATTCCACACACCACGCCAAAAAAGGCATCTACCCTCTCATTTGTTGAGACTCATTTTTAACAAAGTAGATTATCAGGTGTGGCAAACTGAAAATAGTCTCAAAGTTGTACCAAACGGAATAAAATTTGTACTAAACGGAATTTTTGAACTGACAGTCTGCGCTTCACTAGGCGGCAATAGTGTATACTTCATAACTAATAGCGTCTGTATGCAAGCACTTGTTAGCTGTCAATTCGGGCAGTTCAGCTATTCCTGATATAAGCACTAAGGAAAACCAACTGGTTAATCATATCTTCAGCAGACTTTTCTGCCATCAGTTTCAACAGTCCTCGTAACTGTTCGCGCATTTAGTAACGCTGCTGTGGAGCCAGAATAATACCACTGTGACTTTTTGCCTCAGCCAAGAAAACGCTGTGCAGTTGATGAAAGTCTCCCATGTTGAAACTGTAAATAACACGCACCTGTTTTGCTGCCCAGATGAGTTGGTTTTCGTCTGAATAACTCAGCCTGTCAGCATCAGCAACTGTCATCACATCTACACCAGAACTCCGAAGAACCTTGACTAAAGCATCTTGAAGGGCATCTTCGTCAACATAGAGGCGGATTTGGCTCACGCTTGTTGACCTGACTAATACTCAACTTCCAAATGCTCGAATTCCTTATAGTAAGCGGCTATCTCTGCATCAATTGCTTCTTTGTTCGCGTAGTAGTAAGCTAAAGCTGCATAAACTTGTGCTTGCCTCAGGTGTGTCCTCTCAGCAATAATATCTTCCGGTTTCATCCCTGCATTGAAATCGATTGCAACATTTTGAACCGTAATTCGAGTTCCAGCAATGCGAGGACGACCGCCACAAATTCCAGAAGTTTGAACAATCAACGTACCAATATCAGTAGCTGCTTGCATGGTCTATGCACCAAGTCTTGGTTCCATGATAACCCAATAACAATGCCTTAATCAGCAAACGGGCTATTGAGCGCAGTTCCAACTGGATTCATCGCCAAGAAATTCTTTCTACCGCTCAACCTATTGATGTCCAATAGGCGCGATCGTGCTTCTGTTGCTAATTTGAGCCGTTAGCTGTCAAAAATCTGAAGTGTGGTATTGAGTCTGATATTGTTTTGGAGAAATGCCGTACTTGTGGCGAAATGCCTTTGACAGATGGCTGCAACTGCCAAAGCCAACACTATGGGCAACTTCTGATACATTGAGGCGGCGTTCTTGTAAAAGTTGACGAGCTTGCTCCAAACGGTACTCGTACAGATAGCTAAAAGCCGTGGTGCCAAACACCTGACGAAACCCTCGCTTGAGTGTACACTCATTCAAACCCACTTGCCGAGCCAATTGAGTCAAAGACGGTGGATTGTTCAACTGCTGTAACAAGATGTCCTTCGCATAGTAAACCCGATCGACATCATCTGGTTTTAGAGCGGCAAATGCTTGTTTGCCTAGATGAATTTCTGCCTCCTGTTCCAGCAAGAGTGACATCAATTCCAACACCTTGCCTTCGAGAAACATTCGCTGGGTGAAACCTTGATAGGGACAGTGCAAAATCTGTCGTAAGGCAATATGCATCGCTGGGGTTGCCTGCCCTGGACGGACGTAGTATTCCTGATTGGGATCGCCAATCAAGTGCTGTAGTGCATTAGGAACTTCCCCATCGGGTGTGCCTGCAAACGCTCGAAACACATCTGGGTTGATATGAACGCTCACCCAGATAATTCGCTGGTTGGCATACTCCTGGCAACTCTCCCTCAGCGCGATGCCGCTGCCAAATAGATGGTAAGGAATCGCATCAGCCAAGCTTGAATAATCGTCTGGAATGTTGAAAGTGTATTCCAAAAGATGTTCGCGGTCGGGAGTATAGATAATAATATCGTCGTGATATTGGTAGTCTGCGATCGCCAAAGCTAACCCTTCTCGCAGGCGAACTTCTCGCATAAAGCCATGCCCCAACTGTGACGGATACTTCAGGGTAATGTCAGTTTGATGAGAAGCAATTTTACTATCTGCATTTTCCTGCAACAGCGCGCAGTAGTCAGCGTATGAAAGGGCGATCGCCATTGAGCTAAGACCATATTGACAGCTTTAGACTCTGATTGTAATCTTCTTAAGAATTTATTTCAATAAGGCTGTTTCGGAAAGCGATCGCTGTCATGGTCAGTGTCCATTCTCTGAGGAGGAGATTAAATTTGGGCGATCGCACCATTTCTTCGTTCATCTCCTGCACCCGAAATAACACCTTCAGATGTTTCCATAACGGTGTGTACGCCACCGAAAAACATATTCTTTGTATTCCATAAAATCAATTGATCGTCATCATTTTCGATTGCTTTAATGACTGAATCACTAAATCCTGGTTCAACATTAAAAATATTATTTTCCCAATGAACGCGAGGACTGCTTACTGCTTCATGTACAGGCATTTTAAAATCAATAATATTAGAAATAACCTGTAAAATTGCTGTTCTAATGCGATTTGCTCCTCCCGATCCTAGAACAATTTCAGGTTGATTATCTTTGAGTACTATTGTTGGTGCCATCATCGAAGAAATTCTTACATTCTCTTGCCATTGATGGAATCCATGTGGATTTAAATCTTCTTCTCCCAAGATATTATTCATCATAATTCCTGTGCCAGGAATCATATAAGAAGAACCTTCTCCGTGTGTCGTTGTTACACTAGCTGCATTACCTTCGGCATCAACAACGCTAATATGAGTTGTACTTCCCCACTTATGCGCATCGGTTAATTGTTTTTCGTATTGAGCAATATGCTCTTCTGATAAAAACTTTTCAGCAACATCTTTTTGATAGATATTTGTATTATATCCATCTTTTCTTGCTTCATTTGTAAGTCGCATGACTTCAGCTAAAATTTGTAAATGACGCGATGTACCAAAGCCAACAGTTTCTAAATCAATATTTGATAAAAGTTCTAAGGCAAATGCCATTAATATTCCGCCCGAACTAGGAGGAGGATTCGTTAAAAAAGTATTGCCGCGATAATTAACTTTTAAAGGCGTTCTTTCGATAACTTGATAACTTCTAAGATCTTCTAATGTTAAATATCCACCATGTTCTTGACAATCATTCACTAGCTGACGTGCAATGTCTCCTTGATAAAATTCTTGGCATCCTGTTACTGCTAGATGTGATAAAGTATCAGCAAAATTAGGCATGAATATTTTTTCACCAAGTTGACGGATTTCTCCAGTTGGTGCATATATTTGCTTTCCTTCGGGAGAGGAAACCATTATTTTTTTGAGGATATTTAAGCAATAAGATTGAAAGTTACCAACTTCTACGCCTGTTTTTGCATAATGAATTGCAGGTTCAGCGATCGCCTTAAAAGGCAATTTCCCTAATCTTTCTTGAATGTGAAAAATTCCGGCAATATTTCCTGGTACAGCTATTGAACCAAGCCCAATATGAAACTCTTGGGCGGCATCACCATAAACAATTTCAATCGGATAAAAGTTAAGTTCGCGAACATGTCTTTTGTGTCGCGGTGTTTGTGAGAAGAAATCAAATAAAATATTTTCGTTTTGATTGGTATGCGCTAGCAGAAAGCCACTACCACCAGCTGAAGTTAGTGCCGATTCGGTAACAAAAGACGCCAACATTGCTGCTGTTGCAGCATCAAATGCGTTACCACCATTACGAAACATTTCAATACCAGCTTCGGCAGTTTTATGATGTCCAGCGGCGATCGTACCGTGCGTTATTTTAGTCATGGGCGACAACTAAGACAGCTGCGCCATTAATTTTGCCACTGCGCAGGGCATCAAGTGCATCGTTTGCCTCATTTAGAGGAAAAAGATTGACTTCAGTATGAATTGGAACTTGCGGCGCTAAAGCTAAGAATTCTTCGCCATCAAGACGCGTGAGATTTGCTACTGATCGCACAACTCGTTCTTCCCACAAAATATGATAAGGAAATGAAGGAATATCACTCATGTGAATTCCTGCACAAACAACGACACCCCCTTTAACAATCGCACGAAGTGCAGCAGGGACTAATGCACCAATTGGCGCAAAAATAATTGCAGCATCTAACGGTTCCGGTGGTAATTCTTCTGAACCGCCAGCCCAGACAGCACCAAGTGCACGAGCAAATTCTTGCCCTTTGAAATCTCCCTTACGGGTAAAAGCGTAAACTTCTCGTCCTTGATAGCGTGCGAGTTGAATCAAAATATGTGCAGCAGCACCGAAGCCGTAAAAACCCAACTTTTGGGCATCACCTGTCATGCGATAAGCACGATAACCAATTAACCCCGCACACAGTAAGGGTGCAGCTTGTAAATCTGGATACTCATCAGGAAGAGGAAAACAAAAGCTTTCTTCAGCAACTGTATATTCTGCATAGCCACCATCGATTTGATAGCCTGTAAACTGCGCGTAGTCACAGAGATTTTCTTTTCCACTAAGACAATAGCGGCAATGATGACACGTATACCCTAACCAAGGAACACCAACGCGATCTCCTACTTTAAATTGCTGTACTTGTTCCCCTACTGCTTCAATAATTCCCACAATTTGATGTCCAGGAACTAATGGTAGTTTCGGTTGTGTAAGTTCTCCATCAACAATGTGTAGATCTGTGCGACAAATACCGCAGGCGCGAACGCGAATTAAAACTTGCTGCGGATTTGGTGTTGGAATTGGTAAGTCAGCGACACGCAGGGGTTTACCTGGTGTATCTAGAATCATTGCCCGCATGATCGTTGTGTTTGAGAGGGGAATTTTAGGATAATTGGCTTTGTACAAATTTATGCAAGCGATCCATGCCCTTTTCTATTGATGCCATATCGGTAGCATAGGAGAGACGAATATGATCGTCTGCGCCGAAAGCGATACCAGGAACAGCCGCAACTTGGTGAGTTTCTAGGAGGTTGTCGCAGAATTCTAGCGAACTTAAGCCTGTTTTATTGATATTGACGAATAAATAGAACGCACCATTCGGTGGCGCACAACTAATTCCAGGTATAGCACGGATTCGCTCCAACATAACCTGTCGTCGTTCGGCAAAGGCTAAACGCATTTGTTCTACACACTCTTGTGATTCTTCAAATGCAGCGATCGCACCATACTGTGCAAACGTACACACATTAGAAGTACTGTGACCTTGAATCGTACTGACTGCTTTAATTAACTCGACTGCACCTGCTAAATAACCAAGTCGCCAACCTGTCATCGAGTACGCTTTGGCAAAGCCACTACTGACAATTGTCCGTGCAAAAATTTCCTTGCCTAGTGAGCCGATACTAACGTGCTTGGCATCGTCGTAAATAATCTTTTCGTAAATTTCGTCTGAAACAACTAAAATATCTTGTGCGACTATGACTTCTGCAAGGGCTTGAATTTCCGCAGGAGTATAAACAATACCTGTAGGATTACACGGCGAATTGAAGATAAACAGCTTAGTCTTCGCAGTAATTACTGAACGTAATTGCGCTGGTGTAATTTTGTATTCTGTCGCAGCATCCGTCTGGACAATGACGGGCTTTCCTCCAGCTAGCTTGACCATTTCGGGATAACTTAGCCAGTAAGGCGCAGGAATAATCACTTCATCATCTGGCTCGATCAATGCCAGCATCAAGTTAAATAAGCTGTGTTTACCACCATTGGTAACAATGATATTTTCGGTGTTGTAGTCGAGGTGATTCTCATTTTGCAGCTTGCGGGCGATCGCTTCGCGTAATTTTGGTTCCCCAGCGGCGGGACCGTACTTTGTTTTACCTTCATCTAAGGCTTTGTGAGCAGCGGTTTTGATGTGTGTGGGAGTATCAAAATCTGGTTCTCCCGCGCTAAAACTACAAACATCGATTCCGTCTAGCTTCATTGCTTTGGCTTTGGCGGCGATCGCCAGTGTTAAAGACGGAGTTACCTCACCTACTCGTGCTGCCAACTTCATGCTCAATATCTTCGGCAAAACTCTAATTTATCTAGGATATCTTAGAGTCTTACAACTGAATTGTATTTTTTATTGCTTCCTTGTTCTTGAGAACTCACAACCGCTTGTCACAGTAAGAGCTACAACCATACTCTTATGACATTTATCGCTAGTACTATGTTGTGGTACTTTGACTGAATCTTAATACAAAATATTTCAAATAAATTTTATGGCTTTTATTCAAGGAACTTCTAAAAATGATACCCTGACTGGCACTGCACTAGCAGATACGCTCTACGGTTATGCCGGAAACGACAAAATTTACGGTTATGGTGGTAATGACCTGCTTCGAGGAGGTAGTGGCAATGATACCCTCTTTGGCGGTCGTGGCAATGATACACTCTTTGGTGGTAGCGGCGACGATCGACTTGTTGGCGGTCGTGGAATAGACACAGCTAGTTATAGCCAAGCTACTCGAGGAATTGTTGCGAATCTCAAAAAAGGAATTGTTGTTACACCCATCTTTAATCCATCAAGTCAACCCAAAATTATGCCTTTGGGTGACTCAATCACTGAGGGAAAACACCGCGTTGACCCTACTCCTGGAACTTACCGAATTCAACTATGGAATAATGTGTCGGCTGATGGTTTGAAAATCGACTTTGTTGGTTCGCAGTTTAATGGACCTCCAAGCCTTGATGACAAAAACCACGAAGGGCACGGTGGTTGGACAATCGATGAAATCACTAATTTAGTTGATAGAGGAATTCTCAAAACCTACCAACCTGATATTGTGTTACTAATGATCGGCACAAATGATGCTTTAGGTCGTAGTGGTTTGAGAGAAATGTACAACGACTTAAGCTACTTAATTGACCGCATTGCGCAGCAATCAGCAAACACTCAGATACTTGTTTCGTCCATTGCTCCAATTGATGCTAGTGTTCGTAGCAAAACCGCTGCTAACCTTGCTCAAGATTTTAATGCTCTTCTTCCTGGCTTAGTTGATCGCAAAGTTGCGCAAGGCAAGAATGTTAGCTTTGTCAATGCAGGAGGTAGTCTTAAGCTGAGTGACTTAACTCCCGATGGTATTCATCCTCGTCGTCAAGGCTACGATAAACTGGGAAACGCTTGGTATGATGCACTAGTTGACCGCGATACTCTGACGGGGATAGAAAATGTTACAGGATCGCGATTTGCTGATAAGTTAATCGGCAATGGTGCTGCTAATGTTCTGCAAGGGAATGCTGGTAATGATACACTCATTGGCGGGTTTGGTAATGATACGTTAATTGGCGGTTCTGGTTACGATCGCTTTGTATTTAATTACCCCGCTGAGGGAGTTGATATTATTAGAGACTTTAATCCCAACTTCGATAAAATCGTAGTTTCTCAAGCAGGTTTTGGTGGTGGGCTTTCGAGAGGGACTATTACAAGCAGAGAGTTTCGCGTAGCATCTGCACAAAATTCAAGCGATCGCTTCATTTACAACCGCAGTAACGGTAATTTATTCTTTGACGTTGATGGGACTGGCAACGCTGACGCGATTCAAATTGCCAAACTGATCGGCGAACCAAATCTTACACGTAATAACATTGTTGTTATCTAGATGCGTTAGTTCTTTATTCGTGCTACTAAATCGATATTATTGCTACGCAATTCAATTGCAGAAGGCATCTGATTTAAACGCATTAACTCAGAAATTGCTGCCATTTCGGTATCGCGTTGACTTCCTGCTGCAGCTAATACTTGATTGTTTTTGACATAAAAAGCAATAAATTCTCGTTTCTGCAAGCTACCATCAAAAATAATTTCATCCCACTCAGTCGCGTGTCCGACATAACGCAAAGGAAACTGAAATTGCATTGTCCAAAAAACTGGGATACCTGCAAATTTTATAGACTTTCCTGCCATGTTGTAAGCTGCAACGCGACCGTGTTGTGCTGCTAAGCGCCAGTGTTCTACCCGTGTTGATTCACCTGTACGGCAGTCAGGATAACGCGCAATATCTCCCGCTGCATACAATCCATCAGCTGCACAAAGATATTCATCGACAACCACACTACGCTCTTTTTCATGCAACTCTACACCTTCGAGAAACTGAGTTGCTGGCTGTACGCCAATACCTACAATGACTAGATCAGTTGCTAAGCGATCGCCATTTTCTAAAATAACAGCTTCTACTTTGCCCTCACCTTCAAATTCTTGAGCTTTTGTGCCTAGAAGGAAACTCACGCCTTGTTCTTCATGTACCTGCTGAAACAACTGTCCAATTTCTTTACCAAGAATTTTCTCAAACGGTACTGCACTCGGCGAAACAACAGTAACTTGCAAACCGTGCTGTGTTAGCCCCGCAGCCGCTTCCATCCCAATAAAACTTGAACCAATCACAACGGCATGCGATGCATTTTTTGCGGATGAGAGGATCTTTTCCGTATCAGCAAAACTACGTAAGGTAAAGATATTTGCTAAATCTGCACCTTTAACTTCCAACTGACGTGGTTTACCACCTGTAGCCAACAACAACGAGTCATAAGTCATTGTCTCACTATCTGCCAAGGTAATAGTTTTAGTTGTTGCATCGATGCGTTCAACGCGCTTATTCAATAACACTTCAATACCATGCTCATCGTAGAACTTCTGCGATCGCAATGGCATCTCATCAGTAGAGACTTTGCCAGTAAAGTAGTCTTTGCTCAACCACGTACGGTCATATGGTAATTTATCCTCATACGTCAGCATGACGATGCGCCCTGCAAAACCTGCTTGTCGCAATGCTTCGACTGCTGCACTTCCCGCTGCACCTGCACCTAATACAACAAATACGCGTTGATCTATGTCTGGTTTATACTCCACCATTGCAGGTGTGCGTTGCTGTGGTGCAGAATCAGGAACACTTACAATGACATCTTCATCTACAATTCGTACCGCATAACAAGGTTGCGCATCTAATCCTGGCGGTTCTTGTAGATCTCCTGTTACCAAGTTAAAACAAGCATTATGCCAGGGACAAATAACGCGATCGCCACTCAAAACTCCCTCCGCAAGTGGAGCTTTATAGTGCGTACAGTAAGCACCAATTGCGTGAAATTCATCATTCATTCGCGCTAGTAATACATCAGTGTCTCCCACCGAAACTTGCTTCATCTCGCCATTTTGTAAATCCTTAACTTGGGCAACAACAGCTTCCTTCAATGGTGCAGACTCAGCGTTCTGTTTACTCATAATTAATTAAAGAGAAAATGGCAATAGGCAAAGGTTAATCAGCAATAGCAAATTACCAATGACTCACTAAAACTGTTAGAGAACCTACACAAGAACTTACACATACTTCTAATCCTTTGTGCTCTTTGTGTCTACCCTGCGGGAAAGCTACGCCAATGTGGTAGCCTGCGGCATGCCCTTCGGGTTCGCAGTCGCTTCAAGTCGGCAGAGCCGCCCAATGCGCTGCTCACCGCTCTGCGTCTACGTTTCAAATTTACAACTCAGATAAAATTTTCTCCCAAGCAAGAACCTTTACTCATCTTGCCTGGGATAGACGTACTTCTTAAGCGATCGTCACTTCCGACGACAGATAAACATCCTGAATCGCGTGAAACAGCTTTACCCCGTCTTCAAAAGGACGCTGGAACGTCTTACGACCAGAAATTAAGCCAGAACCACCAGCACGTTTATTAATCACTGCTGTGCGAATAGCTTCAGCAAAATCATTTTTACCAGAAGCACCACCCGAATTAATCAACCCCGCACGTCCGCAATAAGAATTTAAGACTTGATAGCGCGTTAAGTCAATTGGGTGATCTGTGACTAAATCAGTGTAGATGCGATCGTTGGTTTTACCGTAGCTTTTTCCTGTTGCTTGGGCAACTGCGGCATAACCATGATTATTTTCTGGCAACTTCTGTTTGACAATATCAGCTTCAATTGTCACGCCCAAGTGATTAGCTTGACCTGTGAGGTCTGCTGAGATGTGATAGTCTTTGTCTTGCTTAAATGCATTGTTACGCAAATAGCACCACAAAACTGTTGCCATACCAAGTTCGTGAGCGTGGGCAAAAGCTTCACTCACTTCTTGAATTTGCCGCGTTGATTGTTCAGAACCAAAATAAATAGTTGCACCAACTGCAACAGCACCTAAATTCCAAGCTTGTTCAACCGATGCAAACATCACTTGGTCAAATTGGTTTGGATATGTCAGCAGTTCGTTGTGGTTGAGTTTGGCAATAAAGGGGATTTTGTGAGCATATTTACGCGAAACACTGCCCAAAACTCCCAACGTTGTCGCAACTGCATTACAACCTGCTTCGATCGCCAATTTAACGATGTTTTCTGGATCGAAATAGATTGGGTTAGGTGCAAACGATGCTCCTGCAGAGTGTTCGATTCCCTGGTCTACTGGCAAGATAGAAAGATAGCCCGTATTTGCTAAACGACCATAAGAGTAAAGTTGTTGCAGACTGCGCAATACTTGCGGTGAGCGATCGCTAATTGTAAAAATGCGATCGACAAAATCTGATCCTGGTAAGTGCAATAAATCCTTTGATACTTTGGCTTTATGTGTCAATAAATTCTCTGCTTCTTCACCCAACCAAGATGCAATAGATTCTGGTACAGATAGTGTTGCTGTCATAAAAATTCCTCAAATCTCTCTTAAAGTTTCAATTGCTGTGGTAATGGAAAGCCGTGCTGTTCTCTACCAGGTCTCCCGTCGTATTTTTTTGATGTTTTGTACAGTTCAAAGCGTCCATCTGCGGCGTAGTTTGCATATTGATTGCGTACACCTTGCATTTCCTCTGTACTCATCGGCTGAAAGTTACCAGCAATACGTAAGTTCTGATACAGCACTGCTAAAGAATCAATGCCGCTAACTGTACTTGCTACAGAGAGACTCATAGCGTAGCGGAGTGCCTCTTCTACTGTAACGATTCCTTTTTTCAATGCGTCGCCACTACCACCCAAACTTTTCATGCCAATTGCCGCAATTTGCTGGCGGTTGAGTTCTGGTAACACTTGTTGCTCAAAACTGCGAAAGCTAGCATCAAAACAATTTAGCGGTAACTGACAAGTATCAAAAGGGTATTTGTACGCCAACATCTTGAGATGAATTGCGGGGTCTTTGTGACCTGTAAAACCAATAAATCTCACTTTTCCCTGTTGTTTTGCTTGCTCTAGTGCTTCAACTACGCCGCCTTTGGCAAAATGTAATTCAGGATCGTTGTCGTAAATCACTTCGTGAATTTGCCACAAATCGATGTAATCTGTTTTCAAGCGTTGTAAAGATTGCTCTAACTGCTGCATTGCTACGCGGGCATCACGCCCATGCGTACAAACTTTTGTCATTAAAAACGCTTTGTCGCGTCTTCCTCCTTGTAGTGCTTGTCCCATTAATTCTTCGCAGCGTCCCTTACCGTACTCCCAGGCGTTATCTAAGAAATTTACTCCGGCGTCAACCGCTTCTTGAACAATTCGTACCGCAACTTGATCGTCTTTGATGTTACCTAGGTGTGCGCCTCCTAGTGCTAATGCAGAGACTTCTACTCCTGTTTTACCTAACATCCGTTGCGGGATTGCACCAAAATCCTCATGGGCGTTAGCTATTTGGCTTTGTGCTGCTGCTGAGGTGTTGTGTTTTTGCCAGATGAGATAGGCGATCGCACCTCCAGCGCAAACAATACTAGCACGCAGCAAAAATTGCCGTCGCTGCCAATCGAGCGAGTACTTTTGTGGTGTTCCTGGTTCTTCCACCATCAGCTATCACCTCCCTTTTCCTGTTAGCACTCCTTGATTGTAAAAAAACCTACCTTCAGGTAGTAGAGAGTGAAGAGCTTACTTAAGGGCTAACGGTGAAGTTGTGCAGTATACACCTTAAAATCCCATTGCCAGACTTTGTTCCGTTCTTACTAACGCAGTGTTAGCTTGCTAGCAATTACTCAATTACTCCAATAACCAAGCAAACAAATCTTTGATTTTCAGCTGTAGCTCACTTGCAAACGATGGTACAGGAACAACTTCATCTGGCTCATCCAACACTTCAGGTTCTTGCTTCGGATGATAAACGAACACCGTTTGTTCATCTGGATCGATTAACCAACCTATGTGGGTTCCATGCTTCAAGCAGTGAAGGATATTCTTCGTTACTTTTGTTTGGCTTTGATCAGGAGACAGGATTTCAATTGTCCAATCTGGTGCGGCAGGAAACGTGTTGGCAACCTCCCCATTCTCATCACGGGGAATTCGGTTCCAAAGAAAAACCGCAATATCAGGAACAGTTGAACGACCACCAAAGGTACAACGTAACTCAGGAAACGCACGAGCGATACGCTTAGCTTTAACTACACCATTGATAGCAGGTACGAGTTCTCCTTGAATGGCACTGTGTTTCCCTTGAGGCATCGGTTTCTGAATAATTTGACCATCAATGTATTCACTTGCAGGTTTCGTTTCTGGTAATTGCAAAAACTCCGCCAAGGTCAGTGTTTTAGATGGTGTTTGTACCATTTGGGTTTACTCCTCCATCCGCTAGATCAAAGACTGATCTCTATTCTACTTAGATACTCAATGAGGAAAATCGTTGGAGTCGAGTGAATCTTAGTCATTTATGTGTCGCTGCGTAATAGCAATTCATAAATAGAACAGCTTACGCCTCTACAAAATACCTGACTCTAGTTGATCTAAATATATAAAATCAGGAGACTTTACTCCAGCATCAGCTCTTATCTTCACAAGTTTAGGAGATTCAAAAAATCGCTTGGCATCATCTATCGATGTCCAGGATGAGAAATGCACCACTTTGTTAGGATTACTTTCACACTTTAAAACCTGATACGCTTTCTCTCCAGCTTCCCTTCTTATATCGGAAGCATCATCAAAAATCTTCTTCCATGACTTGTAGTCTTCAACTTCATGAATAATCAATACATATTGCATATTTTTCTAGCTTTCAGTGTCTTGATTGACTGAACAAATGCTTCGGTCAGCGTTAGCTGATTGAACTCAACCTATGTAATTTTGGCATCAAGACTATCGATCATCAAGAGAGCATTCACCTTTGTAATCAAACGCCAATGAACAACCCAAAAAATTAGAGCAATGAAACCAGCAGCCTCTCCAAGAAACGATGGAAAAAGCGCAGCGACTTGAGCGATGCACCAACCAAAGCCTGACACCCTACCAAAGCTATTCACTACTTCTAAATGTTGGTTGATCTGAGCTTCTTGTTCTATTGAGCGCGTGACATTCAGGATAATGAAAAAGTCCTCAACGATGTTGTAGAACGGCACAAACATGAGCCACACCATTTTCGGGTTCATCGCTTGACAACTAGGTTGAACTAATGACAGGCACTTTTGTAGTGACCGACAATACAACGCAACACTTAAAATAAAGGCAGCAATAATTGTTGAGGTAGCGGAAAATCCCATTGCTCCAAGAGATTCTAAAACTCCGTTACTTCCAGCTTCATTTCCTGTCGCGCTCCAGAACGGATAAAGCATCACAATTGCAACGAGAGTGGTTGCCATGAATTTGAAGATAAATAATTTTTTCATGCCATTTATGAAAGAGATGAAGCCTAACGACCAAGTTGTGCAGCAGATAAATTTGAACTCTCACCAATAAGATAACCTCTGTACCGTCCGCACCAATGCAGTGTTGGGCTGTGGGTATTGGAGCACCTTACAAACCTAACCAACCTCGCAAGGATTGTTTAAGCTGGTTGACATCAACCTTAGCCAACTGACCGATCACTTTGATCGCCAAGCTTTCATGCACTGTGTACACGCCTCTTTTGACTGCGGTTGCTACGTTCAATCCTGCTGCTACCCACTCAGACAACACAAACTCCCCTGCCAGTAATGAACCTGTTTTGCTTGTCAAAGGAGTAATGAGAATATCTTGAGATGGATGCGCTGTACTCACAACAACAGCAGGTCTTACCTTTGAACTTGATAAGTCTGAGAAGGGATAGCGCACTAAAATAACATCATGTTTGGAGTAGCTGGGCATATACGTCATCCTCAGCGTTGTCCCAAACTGCATCGAGCGAGGTTTGGCTTGCTTTTAGCCAGAATTCAGCCTCATCGTCAGGTAAAACTGTCACCAATACCTTTACCCCCTCCGGTAGCTCTGCTGACTCCAATAGCTCAATTTTTCCTTGGCGAACTGTAGCCCAAAGCGTTCTTAGCATATCTTTTGCACGAGACCATGCCTTGATTTTATGCCGTAATTGGTGGTTGAGGGTTCGGCTTTGCCGTTTCGGAGAAAATTGGCTCACCAGTACCCTTAAAGCAATTCCTCACAAATAACCTTACGGCAGATTAATCTCCGATGCCAATAGATAACTTTGCTGTATCGTCCCCACCAGGATATGAAGTAGTTTAACGCCCTGCGCATCACTGGAAGGCGACAATATTAGCATCAGAACTGATTGCGTAAAAATCCATTCCGTGTGCACGTGCTTGTTAGCTTACTTTTTGTCTATGACTTCAATTCTATGTTGATAACGTCTAATATTTGTTTCACTAACTACATCATCAACAAAAGAAAGATTAAGTGCATTTAGCATAACTGTTAAAGAACCAAAAGAATCTATCACTAGAAATTTTTTCCCTGCTTCAAAACATGATTTAAGTGTATGTAGATAGATCTCATCATGCTGCTCTGGAAAATTTTGCTTAAAGTATTTTGACAATGAAGCAATGAGTAAACATAGACGCTCATTAGGTTTGAGGTGTATTAAACCCTCTCGTTGCGTTAAATCTTGTAAAACTCTAAAGACTGCCGCAATTGCATATACATAAAACTCATAAGCATTGTGACTCGCCAAGCGCGTCAGAGATCTTTTGTGGGTTAAAGACATCAACAGTTAATTTCAGATTTGTTGGTTCCCCAACGGGGTTAGATATTTTCAGATAACTCAAAATTCGATTATAATGATCCTCAATTTGAGCAAACAACGGCTCAAAGCTTTCATATTTATATCCCTGCGGTTTTATAATCAATATTTTTTTATTATTTTCGTCATTCATTTATGATAAGCGTCACCTTAAAGATGTGGGAAGTGCAGAAATCGAAGCATTTTTGATGCATCTTGTGGTTCATGAGAATGTGGCTACATCAATGCAAAATCAAGCACTTCATGCTGTTCTATTTCTTTACAAAGAAGTATTAAAAATAGTTATTGACCGCGCTTCACGCTTTACAAATACTTCTGCAATAACAAATGCAATTTCTCTTTTGTTGCTGCGGGTGCTTGATCGAGTCGAGTCAAAATTGCATACTTTAATGCTGAGTGTGCTTCTGATTGTGGTGGATTTTGACTCAAGCGTCGTACTGTTTCTTGAATGACTTTTTGGGCATTTGTTGCATTGCATTGCAAGTTAGCAATCACCATTTCCACCGTGACGCTATCATGATCTGGATGCCAACAGTCATAATCTGTGACAAGTGCTAATGTTGCGTAGGCGATTTCTGCTTCGCGTGCTAATTTTGCTTCTGGTAAATTTGTCATTCCAATGACAGTTGCGTCCCAACTCCGGTAAAGATGCGATTCGGCTTTAGTAGAAAATGCGGGACCTTCCATACATACATAAGTTCCACCACGATGTAGTGTGACATCTGGTAAGTTGAGAGTCGCGATCGCCTCCGCTAAAATTCCTGCGAGTTGATGACAAACTGGATCGCCAAACGCAATATGCGCCACAATTCCTTCGCCAAAAAAGGTTGAAATTCGATTTTTTGTCCGGTCAACAAATTGATCCGGTACTACCATATCAAGTGGCTTTACTGCCTCTTTTAACGAACCAACGGCAGAAGCGGAAATCAAGTACTCAACTCCCAACTGCTTCATTGCATAAATATTGGCACGAAAAGGTAGTTCCGATGGCAGCAAAGTATGATTGCGACCGTGACGCGCTAAAAAAGCAACTTTTGTTTCCTCCAAAGTTCCCAATATCACTGCATCCGAAGGCGAACCAAACGGTGTAGATATTTGTACTTCTTCAATATCTTTCAGCGCATCCATCTTATATAGACCGCTACCACCAATGATTCCTATTTGAGCTTGAGCCATTTTAAATTAATTTATTACTGTAATTTTTCAGCTATTTTACCGAGAAATAAGCAATAAAAACGCACAAAAAAATACAAAATAAAATATGTTAAAGTTACTCACAATTTTTACATAGCTATTAGCGCTAATAGCTCTAGTTTTCACAACAAAAAACCGCTCAAGATTCTTGCGTTACAATCTTGTGAGCGGTTCCACTAACTAGTTTTTGTAAATTTTGTTTAAACTGCTCCTGGTCCTCTACCACGAGTATCATCTTCCATTGTTAGCTCACCCTGCTTATCTTCATTGGCTTCAGCTAGTTCTTGTGCGCGATGAGCTTTATCTTGTTCTGCTTCTTGACTTGCATCTCCTGGGGTATCGTAGTACATTTCGGGTTCAACAGCGTAGTTGTTTGCTAAACCTTCTTGATCTACCGTTGCTCCCCCTGTAACATCAATGCTTTCAGGGTCAGCTTGCTCATCAGCAGTATTTCGATAATCGCTACCTTCGCGATCCATTCGTGCTGCTACTTCGGCTGGGATAATACCACGATCTGCTGTAGAAGTTTCTAACTCTTCGTTTCTTGTCACTTTTTCTTTAGAGCGTGCTTCATTTTCCATGAATTTTGCCTCAAAAAACTTATGTTTATGTAGTTTTTTATGCTAAAACTCAGCTTATTTTATTGCATCTATCTTCAGTATTAAGCCCTTTAATAAGAGTAATTAAGTATTAATAACTGAAGTATCTATACACTTTTGATCACTAAGTTTAACCTTGGCATAGTAGCCAAAAACCACTAAACGTTACATCAGAATTATCAGGCTGCACGAGTAAAAAATGCAATCCTTTGCTTTGCTGTTTGCGCTGTTCATAAATTTGAGCAGATGCAGAAACTTCTTGATCTTCAAAAGTTGCCACAATCCAGCGGTCTACTAAATCTGCTTCTAACACTAATCCATCAGGAGTACCAGCAATATAGTTTAGCGTTACAGGATTTGCCGCTTGTAACCAACGAGCTAACCGCATCGATTGCCGTCCACCATAGATAATAATACCTGGAATACTGGTATTAGAAGCTAATCCTAACTGTAAGGGCATTAATGCTGGTGGCATATTCAAAATTGGGATAGGACGTTCTTGAAACGCTTCTTCTACGTCCTTGGCAATAAGTGCAGCGAAACGCCACTGTTCGCCCCACAGTTTTTCGGGTAGTGGCGTTGGTGGTGGATTTTCAATTGCTAAAAGATTGTAGGCTTCTCCTGTGTAATTATCCATGTTGCAGTAAAGAGGCGATCGCTCTTGCAACCATTGCTTTAAAGCATTTGTTCGTCGAGTTGCTTCTACAGTGATTCCGAGTTGTTCTCCGGCGGCGGTGATGAGACTCAATGACTGTGGACGAAAAACCTGGATTGTATCTGGTAGTTGATCTGCAACAAGCTGCAATTGTTCTACTAGCCAATGTACATTAGCTTGCGATTGGGGACACAGGGCAACAAATTCAACTGTGCGAGTCAAATCACAAACGAGTAACTCCCACAATGCTTGTCCACCTGCATCCCGTAACGGACGGCGATAAAAATCAGCCTGCCAAATAATTTGAGCCATCAACAATTAGCACTAAGCCATCTTTAAATTGTACAAACTACAGTACTAACTGCTCATAGCTAGTTGCTAACTACACGATAACCTTGGCAAGAATTGGTGTCACGCTAGTAGCAATTTCTGGGACATAGACTTGCGATACATAGTCCGAGATCATGCGATCGGTGTTAAATAATGGCGCGTTCGTTTTAATCGATGCTTTCATCACTTGAATCCACCGCCGAGGAATACCATCGGCATCGCGATCGTAATACAGCGGGACAATTTCTTCTTCTAGCAACTGATACAATGATTGCGCATCAATTCGATCCTGTACTTCCTGGTCGCTTGTATGTGCATCTTCGCCGATCGCCCAGCCATTCAATCCTTTACCATCAGATCCAGTTTGATAGCCTTCACACCACCAACCATCTAAAACACTGCAATTAATTCCACCGTTAAAGCAGACTTTTTGCCCGCTTGTACCTGATGCTTCTAGAGGACGACGAGGGTTATTTAGCCACACATCAACACCTTGGACAAGTTTTTGACCAGTGTAGATGTCATAGTCTTCAATTAATGCCACGCGGTTTTGAATCGCGTTGTTACGACACCATTCCATAATGCGTTGGATGATCCGCTTACCTTCTTCATCAGCAGGGTGCGCTTTACCTGCAAAGACAATTTGGATTGGACGTTGGGTGTTACCAAAAATCTTAATTGCCCGCTGCGCATCGCGCAAAATAAGATCGCCGCGTTTATAAGGACTAAAGCGTCTAGCGAATCCGATAGTAAGTACATCGGGATCTAATAGTGTTTCTGTTGCTCGAATGTGTTCGTAGCTTTCGCCGCGTTGTTCCCGTGCTTTTTTGACTCGAAAGCGCGTGTGCGCGATTAATCTTTCTTTGAGAACTTGGTGTCGCCACCATAATTCCTCATCGGGAATTTCATCGACTTTTGCCCACATTTCTGGATGAATAACGCGGGTTTTCCAATCTTCACCCAAATACTTGGTATACAAATCTGCCATGAGGGGTGCAGTCCAAGTGGGTGCATGAACTCCGTTTGTAATGTGACCTATAGGAACTTTATCTTCGGAGCGATCTGGATACAAAATTGTCCACATCTTACGCGAAACATGACCGTGTAGTTCGCTGACGCCATTTGCTGCGCGACACATCCGCAATGCCAATACTGTCATGCCAAAAGGTTCCCAAGGATCGCCGAGGCGTCTAGCACCCAAAGCCATAAATTGCTCGCGAGACAGTTTCATTTGTACCCAGTAGTGAGCAAAGTAGGAGTCCATTAAGTCACCAGAGAAGACATCGTGACCAGCAGGAACTGGGGTGTGTGTCGTGAAAACACAGCGATCGCGGACGCTTGCTTCGACATCGTAGAACGATTTACCTGTGCGTTCCATTTCTTGTCGCGCTACTTCCAGGGTGCAAAATGCCGCATGACCTTCGTTGAGGTGATACACAGAAGGGGCAATTCCTAATGCGGTGAGGGCGCGAACACCACCAATTCCGAGTACAACTTCTTGGGCAATGCGCGTGTCTTGATTGCCACCGTAGAGGTGTCCTGTTAACCAACGGTCAATGGGATCGTTATCTTCGCGATCGCTGTCTAGCAGATAAAGGCTGACTCGCCCAACTTGAGTCCGCCAAATTTGAACTCTGACGCTGCGCTGACGAACTTCTAGTTCAATAGTTAGGGGTTTGCCTTGAGCGTTTTTGATTAACTCCAAAGGCATTTTAGAAAAAGGATTGTCAACGTAGTAATCTTCTTGCCAACCACTCCGGTTTAAGCGTTGACGAAAATATCCTTGGCGATACAGTAAGCCGATCCCAACCATAGGTACTCCTAAGTCGGAAGCAGACTTGAGGTGATCTCCCGCGAGAATACCTAAACCACCAGAGTAAATTGGTAAAGATTCATGAATACCAAATTCTGCACAAAAGTAAGCGATCGGATGTTCTGATGAAGTCTGTGGTGCAACTCGACTTACCCATGTGTCTTGTAGCGCCATGTATTGGTCAAATTCTGCTACTAAAGATTGCAGTTGCTTGATGTAGAAAGGATCTTCTGCAAGTTGAGTAAGGCGTTCGTAGGAAGCAGATTCTAGAATGGCTACGGGGTTATGTCCGCAGTTCTCCCATTGTTCAGGATCGATGTTACGAAACAGGAAAACTCTCTCGGTTGTCCAACTCCACCAGTAGTTGTATGCCAAGTCTGCTAATCTTTGCAGTGCCTGAGGTAACTTTTTACTAAGCTGTTGTGCAGCGGTTAATGCACCGTTATTTGTCATAGAGTTCTAAAAGTTAGGCTTGATTCTCGTTGGTTGAAACCATGTCACATCGTTCATCGTTTCTCAGGGATATAGTGCTCTTGAATTAAGCCTCTGAAAAACAACTGGTTTCCTGCTAGCTAGCATATTCTACAATTACGCCCAGTGTGGTCAACTTTACATGCTTTTTATGCAAAATCTTTCCATTTGTAAAATTTTATGTATAAATTAAGAGTTAAGCTATTTTAAAAGTGCCGGCTTGCTGTTGCTATTCGCAGTAAAATCAACGTTTAGCGCTGCAAAAGTGAACACCTAGATTAAATTAGTTAAATTGGCGAGTACAAGTAATTAATAAAACACTTGCCGTTATTAAACTGTCCACTAATTGATGAATGACGACTTATGAACCCTGCCCTGACTCGAATTGGCGACCAAATGTCCAACCTGACAGGCGTCAGGGCGATTATGAAAGATATTATCGAAACGCTACAAGCTGGGGCAGGTCGTGAATTTATTAACTTGAGTGCGGGTAATCCATTGATTTTGCCTGAGGTAGAACAACTGTGGCGAGACTGTACGGCGGAACTGCTAGCTAGTGATGATTACGGCGAGGTGGTTTGTCGCTATGGTTCGAGTCAAGGGTATGGACCGCTGATTAGTGCGATCGCAGATGATTTTAATCGACGTTACAACTTAGAATTGAGCGATCGCAATATCCTGATTACTCCTGGAAGTCAGACACTATACTTTTATGCAGCAAATGCTTTCGGTGGTTACGCAAGTGGTGGAGATTTAAAGCAAATCGTTTTACCGCTGAGTCCGGATTACACAGGTTACGGCGGTGTTAGTTTAGTGCCAGAAGCGTTAATCGCTTATAAACCAACTTTGGATATTGAAGCTTCTACGCATCGATTCAAATATCGCCCTGATTTTAGCCAATTAACGATAACCGAAAATACTGGTTGTGTCATTTTCTCGCGTCCGTGTAATCCTACCGGAAATGTGATGACGGATGAAGAAGTGAGAAAAATTGCGGCTTTGGCTGCACCGTATGATGTACCAGTGTTTATTGATTCGGCGTATGCACCGCCGTTTCCCGCGTTGAACTTTACGGAAATGTCTCCTGTGTTTGGCAGTAATATTCTGCATTGTCTGAGTTTATCGAAAGCAGGACTGCCAGGAGAACGGATTGGGGTGGCAATTGGTGATGCTAAGTTGATTCAGGTGTTGGAATCTTTCCAAACAAATATGTGCATTCACCCGTCACGGTATGGACAAGCGATCGCTGCACGGGCAATTAACTCTGGGGCGCTAGCAAAAATCGCCGAACAAGTGATTCGACCTTTTTACCAGAATAAGTTTACTGTACTAGAAAACACACTCAACGCCGCAATGCCGCAGGATTTGCCGTGGTTTTTACATCGCGGAGAGGGAGCAATTTTTGCTTGGTTGTGGCTAAAAGATTTACCAATTACTGACTGGGAGTTGTATCAGCAGTTAAAGCAAGTTGGTGTGATTGTTGTCCCTGGTAGTACTTTCTTCCCTGGTTTACGCGAAAGTTGGTTGCACAAGCAACAGTGTTTGCGTATTAGTCTAACAGCAAGTGATGCAGAGATTGCCACAGGAATGCAGCGTTTGGCAAAGGTGACTGAACAAGTTTATCAACGTGCAGCTGTGAGTGCTTGATAGAGTTGATGACGAACCACGAAGACACAAAGAAGTTAGAACAAGAAGATTCAGGGTGGTTGGAGATTGGGAAGATTGTGGGACCTCAGGGATTAAATGGTGAGGTGCGGGTATATCCTAATACTGATTTTCCGGAAAGATTTGAGCAACCAGGAACGCGGTGGCTGTTGTGTGCTGGAGATGAGGAACCACGAACAATTGAATTGTTGAGTGGGCGGTATCTAGCTGGTAAAAATCTCTATGTCGTGGAATTGTCGGGAGTAGACGATCGCAATCAGGCGGAGGCTTTGCGGGGGTGTAAGTTGTTGGTTCCCGCGAGCGATCGCCCTGTATTAGGTGAAGATGAATATCATGTTTTAGACTTGGTTGGCTTGGCAGTCATTATGCAGGAATCTGGAGAAAAGATTGGTACTGTAGTTGATGTGATTGCTGCAGGGAATGATTTATTAGCCGTGAAGTTAGACCAAGAATATACTTCAACTCAAAACTCTAAAACAGTCTTAATTCCTTTTGTGAGAGAAATCGTTCCTGTTGTGGATTTACAAGTGCGTTGCGTAGAGATTACACCACCGCCTGGTTTGATGGAAATTTAAGATAGAGTATGAACATTCGAGATGCGCTGATTTCAGACTTACCAGATATTATCTGGATCTATAACGCATCGATTCCCACTCGCATAGCAACTGCAGATACTGAACCAATCAGTGTTGAAAGTCGTTTAGATTGGTTTGCTAAGCACAATGCAGAATCACGTCCTCTATGGGTACTAGAAAGCGAACAAAAAGCGATCGCATGGATTGGTCTAACATCGTTTTATGGAGGACGCCCAGCTTATAATGCAACTGCGGAAATAAGCATTTATATTGCACCACAGCATCAAGGTAGAGGGTACGGCACAATGTTAGTCCGCCGTATGATTGAACATTGTCCTAGCTTAAACGTGACGACTTTACTAGCAATGTACTTCGATCATAATAATGCAAGTCGCCGCATGTTTGAGAAACTGGGTTTTCAGCAACAGGGACACCTGCCAGAAATTGCAGTTCTTGATGGCAAAAAACACGGGTTGATTATTGCAGCTTATAAGATTGCATGATGATGGTAAGTGAGAATTTACTTTGATGCAGTACTCATGATTTGAATCTCACGTTAATACTTTTCAGAGCTTTGAGTATATTTACTGAGCTTTTATAAAACGGTTAACCAACTTCAATAAACTTATTGCAAAATACTTAAACTGTCATGTTGAGCCATGCGAAACATCTCGCGGGATTCTGCGCGACATGACATTCCGCTGGGAATGACATTTATAATTTTTTGGCTTTTGCAAGAACTCTAATATTTTCTGTGAGGTCAGCCAAATACTTACTTTCACGCTTGACTCTATCTCACACTTCATTCTATTGACTTACCTATGCTGCTAGCTTCAGTGATTCTACTCTGGTTTATTTTGTAATTTTATGGTTTTATATTCAGTAGTTTTACTGAAAAATGTGCTACAAAAACTTAAAAATATCTTAGTCCTGTAAAATACTGTTCGTATTCTATAACTGTTTTTTCGTTTTTTATAGTCAACAAAACTGATAAGTTTAAAAGTGTAGAAATTACCTTTTTCAGATATCAATTCAAAAACATATTTAATGATGAATTATAAAATTTTCTTGCACAGCTTAATTCTGGCGTATTTTGGAATAGCAACGTCTTTATTGCACTTACAGCAACAAGCAAGTGCTATGGTTGCCAAAAATCGGATTAAATTAATAGTAATTTTAGAGCCTGAAGTACCACCTTTAGGAGCTGCATCCTTATATTTACCACCAGAAGAATTTGTGGCAAATAATTCTTTAAGAGCCAAATTACGAAATGCCCGCTTACTGGCTAAACTACATGAACAACGTAGTGACTATCAGGTGAGAAAGTTGCAGTTTAATTCTTCAGCACCAAGTGTAAAAGTACCTCACAAAAAGCTCAAAGGTGACTTCAAAAGAGTAGATCTGCAACATAATATAACTTGGCAGCAGTCATTAATAAGACAAATGATTTTCCCAGGAATAGAAAATTCACTAGAAACAATATGGATCAGCTTTTGGAAAGACAAATTTTATTTTAATGGCTTTCGTGAAATGTCAGAAGCATCTGGACAAGATGTTTTTACTTTATACGACCAGATCAATATTGGCATACCTGTAAAAGTGAATCCAAATAAATAATTTAAAATTGCGTGGGTTTGACTCAATTCAGGACAATACAAAACTTGAAGCTAGATGTTAAGAGCAGGTGGAACTGTAAACCAGTTCTTGCGTCATGTAAGATTTTGCGTGTCTGTTTCGTGATGAGGGGAAATTTCTTTGAGGTTGAACTACTATATTCTTCCAGTCTTCTTATAGAATGGCTTAGCAGCCGCTTGTAGATCGTCGATCGTCACAGCCAGAAGCATGAGTCAATTCAACAACGCCTTTACTTTATTTTTAAGTCTGTTAGTAGAAGCAATGCCTTTTTTGCTATTAGGGGTGTTGTTATCTAGTGTATTGTTGTTGTTTATTGATGAGCAACAGTTAATTGCCAAACTTCCTAAAAACCCGTTGTTGGGGGCTTTAGTTGGTAGTATGGTAGGTTTTTTGTTTCCTGTATGCGAATGTGGTAATGTGCCAGTCGCACGGCGATTGTTAATGCAGGGAGTACCTACACCAGTTGCTATTGGGTTTTTATTGGCTGCGCCTACTGTCAATCCGATCGTTATTTGGGCAACTTGGACAGCATTTCGCGATCAACCGGAAATTGTTGTACTGCGAATTTTGCTATCGCTGACTATTGCTACTATTGTAGGCTGGGTGTTTAGCGTTCAAAAAGATCTCAAGCCTTTGTTACAACCGGCGATCGCTAAAAGTTGGGAATATAACTTTGTCCCCAAACAAGAATTAAAAGAAGCTACGCCAACATCACCACTATTGCAATCTGGAACATTTTTACTGAATCAACCTGGTCAAATGGTACGCATGGATGCTACTGTACTCCAGGCAAGTTTAGCAGCTACAGCCCCAACTAAGCCTTTATCCGACCGTCTGCGGTTATTAGTAGACAATACCATCCAAGAATTACGTGAATTGGGTGCAGTTTTAGTATTTGGAAGTGCGATCGCTGCTTTTATTCAAGTTGCTGTACCGCGTGAAGTGATTTTAAGTCTAGGCTATGGTCCAGTGACATCAATTATTGCCATGATGATATTGGCAGCTGTTGTGTCAATTTGTTCTACAGTTGATTCTTTTTTTGCACTATCTTTTTCTGCAACATTTACTAGCGGTTCGCTCCTGGCATTTTTAATATTTGGACCAATGATTGATTTAAAAGCAGTTGGTCTAATGCTGTCTATCTTTAAACCTAAAGCTATTATTTATTTATTTGCTTTAGCTGCACAATTAACATTTTTGTTTACTTTATTTATTAATTTGCAAATTATTTAATTGCTGAATTATGATTGGCGGCAAATCCAAGCGCAAACAAGCAAAACCATTCAATCAATCTAACACTAGAGCTTGGCTGTTTACTTGGCTCGATGTGCTAGCAATTGGTGCTTGGGGCATTTTAATGCTGAGGTATTGGCTGACAGGTAAGCTGAATTTACTGATTCATCCTGATTATTTTTGGCTAGTCATTTCCGGCGGTATTGGATTAATTATTATTGCAGCTAGTAAAGCCTGGGAACTGTTGCGACGACGCCGTAATAGTGGTACAGCAACACAGCACGTCACTTTATTTCCTCCTGGGATGAGTAGCAGTTTATTATTAGTTACGGCAATTATTGGTATGACATTTACACCTCGCGTTTTTGCAAGTCAAACTGCACTTGATCGGGGTGTGACAGATTCTTTAGGTGCAACAAGGGCGCAACCACAAGCTTTTCGGAGTGCGCGTAATCCTGAAGAGCGATCGCTGTTAGATTGGGTACGAACTTTAAATGTTTATCCTGAACCAGATGCTTATGCCGGACAAAGTGCTAAAGTGCAAGGATTTGTCATTCATCCTCCAGAATTGCCACCAGAATACATTTTGATATCGCGGTTTGTCATTACCTGCTGCGCGGCGGATGCTTATCCTGTAGGTTTACCAGTGAAATTGACTACATCTCGCCAAGCTTATCCACCAGATACTTGGTTAGAAATTGAAGGGACAATGATGACTGATACTCTAGCAGGTAAACGTCAGTTAACAATTCAAGCAACTTCACTGACACAAATTGCTGAACCTGAAAACCCTTATGAATATTAGTGAAGCAGCTAGTCACTAGTTATGAGTTTTGTTAGCGTAGCGGTGCGTTAGCACGTTTTGAATTTTGAATATATCGAAAGAGTATTCTCCTGAAGCTTCTTTAACTCCCTGAACCGTAGGTTTGCGCAAGCGTCCTCTGACCCCTGATCCTTACTAGTATGTCTGTGAGTCGTAAATTTCTACAACCACTTGATCGTGTCGCACTCACCTTAATGCTGGTGCTGAGTGTTTTAATTGGACTGCTGTTATTACGAGGTGATGGTGTCGCGCCACAAGTGCGAGATTTCAGTTGGGATGGTAAAGCAATTGGCGCAGAAGACACGGCTTTTATTTTGAATTTTAGTCGTCCTATGGACACAAAGAGTGTTGAAGAAAATCTTCAGATAGATCCGCCACTACCAGGGAAAATAAGCTGGGCGGGGCGACGCATGGCGTATACACTGCTGACACCTGCACCTTATGGCAACTCTTATCAATTTAATCTACACAGTGCTAAAGATCGCCTTTCCGTAGCAGAAAATTCGCCAAAAGTGATGCAGCCATTTAGTAGCCGCTTTCGCACGCGCGATCGCGCTTTTGTTTATCTGGGCGTAGAAGAAGATGAACAAGGACGCCTTGTACTTTACAACCTCTCACAACAGCAAAAAACAATTCTCACGCCCCGAGATTTAGTTGTGGTAGACTTCAAGCCATATCCTGATGGACAAAAAGTTTTATTTTCTGCTACTGAGCGCACAAATAGCCAAGACTTACTGAGTTCACAACTCTATACAGTAACTACTGGCATAAATTCTGACTCTGGAACCCAAATTACTCAAAGTTTTTTGGGCTTGCGCTTACCATTTGACGCAACAGCTAAGCCAGAACCACCTGGTAAAATAAATTTAATATTAGATAACAAAGAGTATCAAAATTTAAAATTCGATCTCTCTGCGGATGGACAAAAAATTGTTGTTCAACGTGTGAATCAACAAAATCCTGGAGAATTTGGGCTGTGGTTATTGCAAGAGAACAAAAAACCGCAGCAATTGAATAGCCAACCAGGAGGAGACTTTGTGATTACACCAGATAGCACTTCTGTGGCAGTAGCACAAGGAGAAGGTGTAGGTATTTTACCGTTACAAGCCGATGCTGAAAAACCACTGGATTTTCTGCCGGAATATGGGATGGTACTGAATTTTTCTCGCGATGGTGCGCAAGCAACGATGGTGAAATTTAACTCAGATTACACGCGATCGCTATTTTTGGTAACCAGCCAGGGCGAACCACAAGAACTTTTACGGACAACAGGCTCAATTAAAAGCTGTCAGTTCGATCCACTCCGCCAAAATCTTTATTGTCTCCTGACTCAGTTGCTGGAGAAAGAAGAGTACGAGGAACAACCGTATTTAGTCGCAATTGACTTTAAAACAGGCAATCAAAAACCTTTAGTGATTCTACCAGACCAACGTGACGTTCAAATGAGTTTAGCACCGGATGGTTTGGCAGTGTTGTTTGACCAAGTCGTAGCTGCAACAGATGCGGTTAATCCAGCAGCCGATGTCCCGCGCACGAGTGACGGAGAGGCGATCGCAACGAGTCGTTTATGGTTACTTCCGTTGCTTTCACCTGCATCCTCGCCACAACCTACCCAGATGCAACCAGAACAACTGCCATTACCAGGTTTTCATCCTCGTTGGCTACCTTAATATGTTGTCAATAGAAAAATTGTTCTTTGCTTTTAGCTTGTTTTCAATTAACTATGAGCCATGAGCTTTTGGTATGACCAAACTATCATTGAGCTAGCAATTAGTCGCTATTCCATACACAAATAGTTAGCTCAATTTGATATAACAAAATAAATCTTTACTTAATGCTCAACATAAATCTTTACTTAATGCTCAATAAATAACGGTTGACTAACCTAATTGTTTACTAGTTTACATTAGAGGAATTTGTTAAATCTAATTGCAAATTAGATTCTTCCAATACTTTTTTTACCCCCTTGTTTTCTGAGTGAATACCTAATATCATGTCCATCTAATTGAACACAATAACTTTTTGCGTTGCTTTTAAGTATTCACGTACACATAATATCTCTGCTGACCGCTATCGCTGAACCATGAACCTTTGAATAAATTGTGACTAAAGTCACAGACAGAGGAGTTTCGTTAAACTTAGCATCCTGTCATCCCGCCATGTGCTACGAGTGCAGCTAATAAATTAACTGATTTAGTATTTTCTTAACCAGTCAATAAACTCACTCAACTGCAACAAATCGGATACTCTGTGATGCTAATGCGCTTGCCCAGAGCAAATTGCCTATGAATATGAAATTAACTCAAAAAGAAACTGATTTAGCAGGAATCACAACTTCCAGCCTGATGGAAGAAATCGAAGGCTTGCTAAGCGCGCCTATAAATGTTGAAATGGACAAACAAGAAGCAGTTGCTGTAATTCAAGTATTACGCTTGACAAATAGTAAGCTACTCAAAAGGGCGATACAGTTAGAACAAGCACGGGCGGAATGCCAAAAAGACTCGCAGCTTCATCATCAAGAGCGATCGTTGCTACAAACACAGCTAGCACAGAAAATGCAGGAGTTAGAAACTGCGCAAGAACAAATTAAACTACTCAAGCAAGAACAGCAAGCACTTAAAGAAAAAAACCAGCAGCAGGAAATTTTAAACGAAGGTTTAACAGTACAGTTACAAACAAGTCAAGAACGAGTTAATCAACTTGAACACGAGTGGTTATTAACTCAAGCAACTCACAACGAACAAACTTATCAGTTGCGACAAAGCGAAAGCACCTGCCAAGAACTACGCAACCGCCTGACACGTCAGCAGCGCTACACAATGCAACTGAAAGTCGCATTAGAAAAATGTCTCGATCAACCTGAAGCTAAATCTGAAGTTGAAAGCGATCGCATTTTTACGTATCAAGAATGCGAGCAAAAAACTGATTCATCGCATCAAGTGTCTTTTGCCCAAGTCGAACCAATTCCACCTTGGTCAATCCGCGAATCAAAAATTGATTGTGAAGTATTCGCTACACAGCCAATAAATGCTGTTGCGGAAGCGACAACAAATATCGATGAAACTTTAGTAGAAGCCTTTAAAGAGCAATTTCCAGAAGCGATCGCGCCCTTGGGACAAACTCCAGAAGAGCAACATAATGCTGTATTAAATTTATTGAGTGATACTTCGTGTGTTGAGGCTCAAGCCTCTGACAATGTTATTGAGGTAGTAGAAGTCACGACAGAGACATTAGATCAATCACAATGGTTAGAAGCTACGTTCGCAGAAGTGCTAGAAGCGCCTGCTGAGACTAACTGCGATCGCAAGATTCTTCACCATTCAGAATCTTCGTCAGTGTCATCTGAATCAACGACTGAATTTGAACCACTACCTACATGGGAAGAACCTGCTGATGTTGCTAATCCTAATTGGCCTTCACCTGTTTTGAATCCGTCGCGATCTAAAAAACGTAAGACTTTAGCTGCGATTGAACTACCAAATTTTGCCCATATTCGTTAAATATAAATGAGTTGCGTGCAGGTATTCTCTCTTATCCTGCACGCACTTTGTTAGCTTCTGACCTCTGACCTCTGACTGAGTGCTATATCTCGACTCGTATGTTGCTGTTGATAGGTTTGAGAACGCCCCATACCCGCTGTCAGTTCATAATTATAGGCTAGTAGCTTTAACCATAAAGCAGGATAACGAGGTTCTAACCAGGATTGTATTTGACGTAGAAAACCAGGAAACCAACTACTCGCTAAAGCACTGAATAAGGCAAAGAAGCCAAAGTTAATATAGTTACCAAGCCATCGCCAAATATCTTTTGGTCCAGCTAAATCCCAAATCCACAAAACTTGAGCAGGATTTTTTCTGGCTGCTTTCAGCGCTAAGCGATTAAAAGTTAACCAATCTACTCGATCTTTAATAAACGTATCAGCGACTTCTAAAGGTTCATCAGTCAACAAGCCAAAGAAAGTATTTAGCATTGAGTTAATGCGTTGAGGTGGTAAAAATCTACCTGTAGGAACCATCATGCCTTTAGAAAATAGCCAGGTAACAGCAACGTTGCTTTGATAGGCACGGATTTGGTTCAAGTGCTGAAATTTCAGCAAGTCATGCTTTAAGGCAGTATCTAGTAGTGTTGACAATCGTTCTAGGTTGCGGACTAAGGAACCAAAGCCAGTAAAGACTAAAGGAGATTGCAGTGATGCTGCATCTCCAATCGCAATCAGGCGATCAAAAGCAACTGTGCGATCGCGGCTATTAGAACTAAAGTGACCTGGAATATAACCAAATGTGGCTTTCTTCCACACCAGCTTATCCATATCGCAGCGACGGTACTCTGGTAAAATTGTAAAAAAGTCTTCATACATTTCAAGCAACGAGCCAGGATTAGTTGCATTCACTTGATGGTAGTGGAACAAGTAAATCGCCATGTCCTTTCCTCCACCTGGAAACAACTCCCAAATCAGTTGTCTTCCGCGTGAAATGTCTCCATGACTATTCAATACATCGCCATACTGCGAATCCCACACCTCTGGATCAAAACCATCAGAAATTACCGCACCTACGGTTGGGCAAACACTATCAAATGCTCGTCCGCCGTTTAACTGCCAAGCAATTGGGGAGGCTGTTCCCATCGCATCTACGAGCAAACGTCCGGTAGCTTCTCGCTCGCGTGTTGGCAAGTGCTTGACTTTTACTGTTAAGTGTGTGTCTGCTATAACAGCATTGAGAAATTCCGTTTCATCCCAAATTTCTCCGCCAGCCGCTTGTAACTTTTCTCCGCACATTTGTAACAGCTTTTCTGCATCAAGCGCAACATTCAACACAGTTGGAGTATGCAACACAGGTGCTTTGAGATGATGCGGGTTGTTGCCATCAAAAAACTTATTAAACCCGTCTTTGTATTCACGGGCGATGATACTTTCACATTCTGCTGGAGTTAACAAGCCTAAATTGATCAAGCTTTGTAATTCGGCGCGAGAAATATTCCACTCGCGATTCATTCTGCCAAACGGTAAGCGCTCAATCAGCAATACTTTGTAACCTAACTGCGCCATTACTGCCGCATGAATAACGCCTAATGCACCACCTATGTAGATCAAGTCATAAGTAGGTATTAGTGGCTTCTGATGAATGGGCACTTTTTTAAAAATGACTTGCTGTGGTTGTTGTGGATTGCGAACACCTTCGCGCCATCGTTTTTCCCACCAATAAGCGCGGGTTAAGTCATACTCTCCTTGAGGAAATTTTTGAAAATATTTGACAGTTAAAGGATAATTAGGAGCTAGTGCCTCAAAAATTGACTTGTTACCAATTTCAGGTGGTTCTGGATAGTGATGTGGAAACCTAACTCGTAGTTCAGCCGTCAGATATTGGAGAATTTGCTTTTCATGGGGTAAAGCGCGATCGCCCCAGCGGAAAACTTTAAGATACGTTGTACGCTGTACTGACCAGACAAAAGCGGAGAGTTCAGAAGGCATTTTATCTGCCGAAAAGTCAGAAGTAGACGTTACCGGAGATAAATTTTGGGGCATTCTCAATCGCAGCCCTTCAGAAGTGATAATTTTTTCCCCTACTTCCGGTACCCATTCCGTTTGCAGCCAGTTCAGAACGGCTGCTGTATCTGGTGTGGGAATTTCTATGTAAACAAGTTCTCTCATTTTGCTGATCTTAACTCCGAGTTAATTATTTATGCAGATAGAGTTGACAAAATCACAGTTTGCGCTAAACTTCCCCTTACGAGTTAGCTGAGAATTTATTTAAGAAAGTTTACAATCTAACTAAGTTTATTAAAGTAATTCCTATTTGTGTGAAAGTACGCCATGCATTATCCCATTCCTGCTAGTCCCGAAGAAATTGTCGATCTGCACCAAGAACCTGTAAATGAAGAATTAGTTGCAGCTGCGATCGCTGGTGTGATTAAAATTGTCCGCGCCCAAGGTCAATCCTTAGAAGAGTTAACTGCTCAAGTGCTAGCCGATGACAGCTTACTTGACGTTCAGCAAAGACGGTGGTTAAGTGATGTCGTTGCTCAAGCTTGGGATAGTTTCTCTTAAACTGGAAATTGATTGTTTAAGTTTATCTGAATGCGTTCCCAGAATGTGCGCTCGGCGCTTGTACAACTCTCTTCAAGAGTATTCCGCATTAGAGTCATTGGAATACTCGTTTCAGTCTTGTCACTATGGATATTTGCTCGACTTGCTAGACGAGTTTTAGCACAACAAAGCCACGACTTCGATACGGCTATCATGCTGGCAATTAGGGGGATACACAACCCCTTGCTCGATCAAGCAATGATGGGAACAACATTCCTCGGAGATCCAACGGTGTTGTCTATTCTTTGTATCGCTGTAGGAGTTTGGCTATATAAGCAGCGCCATCGTTCACAAGCAAATACATTAGCGATCGCCTTAGTCGGTTCGCTTTTACTTCAGTATATTCTTAAACAATTATTTACACGAGAAAGACCAGATTTGTGGGAGCAATTTATTAACCTCAGAGATTACAGCTTTCCTAGTGGACACGCTGTTATGTCACTTGTTGTATATGGAATGCTTGGATATATATTTGCAACTCGCTTTCCACATCAGCAAAAATTGATCGCCAGTATTACTGTTTTACTCGTGTTTGCGATCGGCTTTAGTCGTGTATATTTGGGTGTACATTGGCCTACTGATGTCATTGCCGGTTATGCTGCGGGAGCAGTTTGGTTGGTAGCTTGTATCCTCAGCTTGCGATCGCGTCAACGTCGCCGTCGTCATTCTTATACTAAAGATTCTGTTTCTTCTTCTCGATAAAATCTTTTGCCTAAGAAAGTGCCCTTCAATATAGTGTAGCGAGGGCACACTAAAGTCAGGGTTTTATAATTAAGTCCGCGCACTATTTAGACAAGGTTTGTTTAGTGACGAATTTATTCGCGATCGCATTCTAGAAATTTTAGGAAAAGTCCTTGCCACTAGTGTAGTTACTCCTTACTGCTGATCTAAAGTCAGTTCGACAGTCGCTAAGCGTCTAGTCGAATTAGTAACAAATTATACCTAACTGGTGAGCGCTGCCATGAAGAGAAGGAGTACTGCAAAAGACGGTTTGAGAAATAACATAGAATACTATATCTTAACGCACTTCAAGTGGTTGTGGGATTTAGTTCAAAAAAATGGCTATCTCAAGCGTAAAATTAATAAATATCTGATCAACAATGCTATTTATAAAATTCCGACTCGTCCCTATCCTTTCAGCACAATGGCATCTTATACATCATGGGATTCATTAACTGATAGAAAATACAGTGGGCGACATTTACCGCCAGTTAATAGAGACTACAAGAAATTACCATCACCCGAAACCATCGCTGAAATGCTATTTTTGCGTAAGGGAACAGAGATCTTATCGCCCAAATCTACACTGTTGTTTTCCTACTTTGCTCAGTGGTTTACTGATGGTTTTTTACGAACTGATAGAAATAATAACTTAAAAAATACTTCTAACCACGAAATCGATATCAGCCCACTATATGGCTTGAATAAAGATATTACTAACATCTTAAGATTACATCAAGGTGGTAAGCTACGTTACCAGACAATAGATGGAGAAGACTACCCTCCATACTACTTTGAAAACGGACAAGTCAAAGCAGAGTTTAAAGAATTACCTCCACCAATTTTTCGTGAAGAATGGACGACTCCAGAACAAAAAAATCACCTATTTGCAATGGGTAATGAACGCGGAAATGTCCAGATTGGTTATGTAATGATGAATACCCTGTTTTTGAGGGAGCATAACCGAATTTGTGATGTTTTAGCACAAACTTATAGAGATTGGGATGACGAACGGCTCTTTCAAACGGCTAGAAATATTGTTATAGTACTACTCCTTAAAATCGTCGTTGAAGAGTACATCAATCACATTACTCCGTACTACTTCAAGTTTATTGTCGATCCAACTACATTCACAAATGAGAAGTGGTATCGCCAAAATTGGATGACAGTAGAATTTAATTTATTGTATCGCTGGCACAGTCTTGTACCGAATAAAGTTGTACTTGATGGGTCAGAAATTCCTATAGAAAAAACACAGTGGAATAACGACTTAATTACAAGTAGAGGTTTAGGACAATTATTCGATGCAGCTTCTAAACAACCTGCAGGTGACATCGGATTGCACAATACTCCCTATTTTATTCTCAACACTGACATCAACAGTATTAAATTAGGGCGCGATGCTCAATTAGCAAGCTACAACGACTACAGGGAGATGTGTAAGTTTCCTAGAGTGACAGATTTTAATCAAATTACTGAAGATGAAGGAACACAAAAGGATCTCAAAGCTTTATACGGTCATGTAGATAACATTGAATATTACGTAGGACTTTTTGCGGAAGACACCCGTGAAAATTCTGCTTTGTCTCCTTTAATTGGCAGAATTGTTGGAATTGATGCCTTTTCTCAAGCACTGACTAATCCCTTGCTTGCTGAAAATGTGTTTAACGAAAAAACTTTTTCTCCGATTGGGATGAAAATTATTCAGGACACTCACAACCTTTCAGATGTGCTTCATCGCAACATTGCACCAACTGATCAGCGCTTTCTTGTCTCTATGACGCAAGTTAGTTGAAAAGGATATTACCGAGTTTGCACCTTTGATGTCGGTTTGAGAAATAGCCAACTGACAAAAAAGAAGGACGCAGTAGATAGCTGAATAATATCTATCGCAGATAGATAACCATCTGAGAATGAAGCAATAGTTCTATCTGTAATACCAAACAGCCAGGAGGACGTACCTAGCAGCCATATTCCGTTTTTGAGGTTTCCGAGGAAGATAGCAGCATCTGCTGATTGCTGATTGTTCATAAATTTGACGCCTTGCGGTCAATTAACGCTTATTGCACTGTTCAGGAGTCAGCAGGATCGCGATCCTCTTTACTCGCTTTGCCTCCCCAGGTTAAGAAATATTTCGTTTCTCCGCCATTAACCTAAAGAAGTATTTCATATACTTGACAAATATTAAGTTTGTAGCTTTCTTGACAACGAGCAAGAAATACTTTTCTACCGGCATTTTCAGGACAGTAGTTAATCACTTATGCAAGGTTTTTGACCATAAGTAACATACTTAAAGAGGAAATTATCATTTTTTTATTTCTACCCAAAGATAGTAGGCAAAAATTGTCATCTATTAAAAGATAGATTTAAAGCTGTTTAACCAAGTAAGTCAACTTGATTGAAGATGAAATAGCCTTGGGTGCAAGCAGGCAAGATGTCTACCCCATATATAATCTTGATTGTGGTTGTGCTTGATACTGAATAAATGTGTGACAGTAGTAGCCAATTATGCCTACAGATACTACTTTCTTAACAAAAAGCCCAGTTGAATAAGAATGTGGTTAATCATCAATAATGAATGACAGCAGTTGAGCTAAATAATTTGTCTCATACGACTTTAGAAGCGCGATCGCCTCAACCAAATCTTGGTTTAGTCTGTGTCACCTTTTCCAAAGAGGTGCGTTTCCGCACAATAACGCGCACTCGTTATCTCAAACTCAGTGAAAGCGAACGGGAGAATACTCTAAAAGATATTTATACAGATAATGTCACCCGTCTCCATAAAGCACTTTCATTTTGTCAGCAACACGATATCAAGCTTTATCGCGCTTCCTCAAGTTTGTTTCCCCTAAACGATTGGGAAGATGAAATTGGGGCACAGGTGTTAGAACAAATGCGGGATGAGTTGGGTAAAATCGGACAACGTGCCTTAGACTTAGGCATTCGGATTGTGCTGCACCCCGATCAATACGTTGTATTGAGTTCTGATTCTCCCACTGTTGTGCAATCGAGTATTCAAATTTTGCAAAGGCATTCAAAAGATTTAGACTTATTAGGATTGCCGCGATCGCATTGGTCATTGATGAATATTCACGGTGGTAAAGCGCAACGCCCAGAACAACTAATTCAAGTTGTCAATGATTTACCAGAGGACATCAAAAATCGTTTAACATTCGAGAACGATGAATATGCGTACAGCGCTAAGGAAATTTTAGCAGTATGTCAAAGCACTGGCGTTCCAATGGTGTTTGATGCTCATCATCACATCTGTCATGAAAAATTAAGTAGCTACGAAGATCATTCGGTAGCTGAGATGTTTTATGCAGCACGCGATACTTGGGAAAATCCAGATTGGCAATTAGTCCATATATCTAACGGTGAAACCGCCTTTAACGATCGCAAGCACAGTGAATTAATCTCTCTGATGCCAAGTGTCTATCGCGAAGCCCCCTGGATCGAAATTGAAGCTAAAGCTAAGGAAGATGCGATCGCTTTGTTGCAAAAAGAGTGGCTAACAAGGGGCGAGGAGTGAGGGAAGGAGTGGCTAGTTTTGAGATTTAAGTTTTGGCAGTAAATACCTATTATCAACCCTAACCAAGTAATTTAGATGTTCCTGCACTGACAGAAAATAGTATGAATAATATGAGGACTTAAAGCATAGTAGATAGTTGAATGGCGATCGCAATTGATTTTGGTACGAGTAACACTTGCATAGCGCGTTGGAACCCCGTGACGCAAAAGCCAGAAACAATGAGTTTAGCGGGGCTTTCGGTACAACAAGGATTAAATCCGCCTTTGGTTCCGAGTTTGGTGTATGTGGAGGATGCAGCCCAAAAGAAAGTGATTGTAGGGCAAGCAGTACGCGATCGCGGATTAGATTTGGCAAATGATCCGCGATTTTTTCAGGGCTTCAAACGAGGAATTGGTGCAGATATTCAAGGCTTTCTCCCCGAACTCGATGGCGAGACGATTACTTTTGAAGGCGTGGGGCAATGGTTTTTGACACAAATTATTGCAACCCTGAATGCCCAAACGCCTGATATCACAGAGTCTTTGGTGTTAACTGTACCTGTAGATAGCTTTGAAGCTTATCGTCACTGGCTAGGAGATGTGTGTCAATCACTTGCGGTTGAACAAGTGCGGCTGATTGATGAACCAACTGCGGCTGCTTTGGGTTATGGTTTAGCAGATCAAGAAAATTTACTCGTTGTTGACTTTGGTGGAGGAACACTTGATTTATCTTTAGTTAAGTTAGATGGTAAGGAAACAGCTAAGAAACCACTAGGGTTTGTGCTGAAATGGGGTGATAAGTTATTTAGCGAAAAATCAGGACAAAAGCCCAAAACAGCACGAGTACTCGCCAAAGCAGGACAAAATCTGGGCGGTTCTGATATCGATCATTGGTTGGTTGATTACTTTGCTACAACGCAGGGTTTAGTTGTCAATTCCTTAACGACACGACTTGCAGAAAAATTGAAGATTCAATTATCAACTCAATCACAGGCGAGTGAAGTCTATTTTAATGACGAAACCTTTGAAAGTTACCAACTCGATTTAGATCGTGCGAGTTTAGAAAATATTTTGCAAGAACACGCATTTTTTGAGCGATTAGATGAGTTGATGACTCAACTTTTGCAACAAGCAAGGCGACAAGGGTTAGAAGTTGCTGATATTAATGCAGTCTTACTTGTTGGCGGAACAGCCCAAATGCCAGCAGTTCAAACATGGATACAACAGTATTTTGATTCAGCAAAAATTCGTTGTGAAAAACCTTTTGAAGCGATCGCGCAAGGGGCTTTACAGTTAAGTCAAGGTATCGAAATTAAAGATTTTCTTTATCATAGCTACGGTATTCGTTACTGGGATCGACGGCAAAATAGTCACAAATGGCATCCTTTAATTAAAGCTGGACAACCTTACCCGATGAGCGAGCCAGTAGAACTTGTTTTAGGTGCTTCGGTAGACAATCAACCGAGTATTGAATTAATTATCGGTGAGCTTGGGCAAGAAACAGGCAGTACTGAAGTATATTTTGATGGCGATCGCCTCATCACACGTCGTCTCGATAGCGGACAAACTCAAGTAAAGCCCCTCAACGATCAAGATGGTGCGCGCTCCATTGCCCAACTGACACCACCAGGATATCCAGGAAGCGATCGTGTTAAAGTGTTGTTTCAAGTCGATCAAGAGCGGTTTTTACGTATTACCGTTGAAGATTTATTCACAAATCAAATGTTATTGCAAAATCAACTTGTTGCTCAATTAAGTTAAGTCAGCAGTAACTTTAACTTTTTTATCAAAGTCAACACATTTATGAGTAATTTAGGCAAGATTAAAAAGTAGGCAATGTTGAGTAGACATTCTACTCATTGCGCCGAACATCACAAAAGTTTCGCTGTTTAAAGTGTAGTTTGCCACCAAAAAATTAGGTGTGAAATGGAGTGTAAGTGGCAACTACACCTAAATAATGAGTATTTTTTTGCTTGGGTACGTACTAGCTAATACCATTGCATTCTTAGCTGTAGTCGCGGTCAACATAGAGGCTCAAAGTTGATAAACCTAAAAAAATTTGTCACTCTGATCTCTGAACCGTAAATCTGCACTTCGGCGCGTCCCCTGACCTCTGCTATATATATGAAAATTCTTTTAATGAATGCTTCCAGCAAGCTGCGCTTTCCAAGTTTAAATCAACAGCTTGAACCGTTGCATACTTATCCAGTGCGGATTGTTGAGCAATATGTGCAAGTACAAATTCAACCTTGAATTACTATGAACTCTGAAGAACTGCTGCGGCGCTACGCAGCAGGAGAACGCTACTTTCCTAATGTTGATTTGAGTCATGCAACCTTGCAGGAAGTAAATTTAAGTGGCATTGTGCTCAAACGAGCAATATTATATGGTGCTGATTTGAGTCGTTCAAACTTAGTTGGTGCAGATTTAAATGCAGCTATCCTTAAACAAGCTAATATGGCTGCAACTCGCCTTAATGGCAGTCATTTAGTTGGGGCAGATTTAACAGCAGCAAATTTAACAGGTGCGGATCTCAGTAGTGTTAATTTGTGGAGAGCAGATCTCAGGAAAGCGATATTATGTGAAGCTAACTTGAGCCGTGCTAACTTACATGAAGTGAACTTGACACAAGCAGATTTGAGTAAAGCCTCCTTAAGTGGAGTTCAACTGAGTAAAGCTAATTTAACCGAAGCTGTACTAATAGATGCTGACTTGAATCGTGCAAATTTGACAAACACAAAATTGATGCGATCGCGTTTGTGTGGAACACAGCTAGAAAAGGTAGAGTTGATCGCCAGCGACTTAACATCTGCCGATTTAAGTAGAACAAATTTAGAAGGATCAAATCTTAGTGAAGCTAATTTGGCTCAGGCAAATCTTAGTGGAGCAAATCTAACGGGGGTAAATTTACATCGTGCAAATCTGATTGCTGCCAAAGCTATTTTGGCAAGTTTACGGGGGGCAAATCTAGAGCAAGCAGAACTGACAACCGCAAACTTAACCGAAGCTGACTTAAGTTGGGCAAACTTGAGTAAGACAAACTTGAGTGGAGCTAACTTGCACCGTGCAATCTTAACGGATGTGAATCTCAATTCAGCAATTTTGCGAGGAGCAAACTTAATCGATGCTAAGTTATGTCAAGTAGAAATGAATAATGTCGATTTGAGTTGGGCAGTTGTACCTCATATGTTAAGAATGCTTGGAGAATGAACTCACTGCTTGTTTTAGTGTACGAAGGTACACTTTGTTTGGGTAGGCTTCGACTTCAGTCGGAGGGCATTTAGTGCAGTTGTTCCATCAATGTTTTAGCGTGTTGACTAATCGCCTCCCAGTTCTCAGGATCAACTAAGTGCTTAGGAAATAATTCACTGGCTAAACCTACGGCGATCGCTCCAGCTACAATAAACTCCCGTGCATTTGATAACGTTACTCCTCCTGTCGGAATTAATGGTATGTGTCCGAGTGGTCCTTGCAAACTTTTGATATAGCTTGCACCACCTACAGCTTGGATAGGAAAAACTTTAACACCACTTGCTCCAGCACTGTAAGCATGAACAATTTCTGTTGGTGACAGCGCCCCAGGAATAATAGGTATATTTTGTTGTACAGCAGCATGAATCATAGCAGTATCGCAATGCGGACTGAAGAGAAATTTTGCTCCGGCGGCGATCGCATCGTTTAACTGCTCTAAATTTAGCAGTGTGCCTGTACCAATTGTACAGTGTGGTAACTCAGCTTGCAGGCGTGCGATTAACTCTGCACTTTTGTCACTAGTCCAAGCTACTTCAATTAAATGCATTCCTCCTGCAACTACGGCTTTTGCCATTTGATAGCCTTGTGCACTTTGAGTCGTCCGAATAACTGCGATCGCGCGATGTCGTTGCAATAAGTCTAACCAAGCCTTCATCATATAGCTAATACATTCAATACACGATATCTTTAATTTGTCAAAAGACAGAAGGCATGTTTAACTATTTTCTTTAACACCATAGCTTTTTTATGTACATCTTTCCTTAAACAGTCTTCTCATTATTTTTAAAAATCTTAAACACTAAGAATATATAGCTTTGTACTGGATGAATTTAGCTTTGTTTCAAGGCTAATTCAGTCGCCAGAAGGATGAATTCACGTAAAGATATTTCTAGGCTAAGTATTAAGCAATATAGAGAAACAGGTAGTTAATAGTATGCCGTTGCATAAACTTGAAGACTTCGATCCAAATTATCGAGAGACTTTCGGTGGTGATGATATTAAAAGCATGAAGCTTTATACCGAAGGAGGAGAAGAAATAGGTACAGTCCAAGATGTCTTAGTAGATCCGGAAGGACATTTTCGATATTTGGTGATTAACACAGGCTTCGAGGCAGTAGGCAAAAAAATCTTACTACCAATAGGCTTATCTCGAATTGATTACAACACACACCGCGTTACTGTAGATGGATTAACTAAATTACAAGTCGAAGGCTTACCAGAATATAACGAACAATTAGCTGTAGACTACGACTATGAGGAGCAAGTCAGGAAAGTTTATCGCCCTTTAGTCGCCACACTACAAGGCAGCGAGTTAACTACTCCTACTTATGATCGAGATTCGTATAGCTATGAGAATGATTCTTTGCTGTATAACCTTAATAAGCCAAATCAGCAATCATTAAAACTATATGAAGAAAGGTTAATAGCCACAAAGAATCGCATCAAAACAGGTGAAGTAGCGGTTGGTAAACGTGTTGAAACTGAAACTGCGAAAGTATCAGTACCAATAGAAAAAGAGCGAGTTATTATTGAACGCGTATCTTCTGTAGAAGGTGAAATTATTGAGCCTGGAGAACTTAGCTTTCAAGAAGGCGAAATAGTACGAATTGAAGTTTATGAGGAAACCCCAGAGATACATAAAGAAGCATTTGTACGCGAAGAAATCAAAATTAGAAAAGTTGTAGAGCAGAGTACAGTAGAAGCTGAAGAAATAATTCGTCGTGAAGAGTTAGATATTGATACTCAAGGTCAGCCAAACGTTAACCAAATGAATACAATCACTCATGATGGAATGTAAGCTAAGTAGTACATCATAAGTTAAGCAATAAAATCATTTTTTCTGATTTTTTATCACTAACTCATTCTCCAAGTTTCTATGCTGAAAGAAATTTGGAGTTGCTTTTTATTATATAAGTGCTAGACAACTAAATTGAAGTACTTATTTAGTATTCCAAAAGAAATAGTTCAAACCTCGTAGAGAGGGTATTCCTGTTATTGATAATGTTTTTGGACAATAGAGCTAATATTGTTTGAGTTATGAAAACTTTTGAAATGTACCAAAAAGTAAGTGAAGAGAAGAGATAAAAAGAGATTTTTATAAAAAATCGAGGATTATTACACTATTTTGTTAAATTGATAAATATAAAGGCGAAATAAAGCTGTAAAAGATATCAACAAACATCAAAATTCAAAATGTATATATCTTTAGTTACACATATATTAGAGTTTTTCTATTTGTGAACTTAGAGAAATACACAATTTTATAGGATTTGAGTCATAGTACCTGTTAAATAGCCAATCCTTACACTATGATACATTTTCTATACTTTTATAAACTTCTACTGCTGCTTCAATTGTAACTAGAGATAAATCGTTTTAATTAATAGCTTAAAGAAAAAATATCTGTCACTAGTAAGCTTTTAAAAAATCCGAATTCATTCGATAGGAAGATGAACAATAATTGCTAAGTTTTTATATTGGAAGCTGTGTACAGTAGAACGGTCAAGGAAACGTAAAAGTATGGCACTTGTAAAAATTAGCGATTTTGATCCAGACTATCGCGAAGCCTTTGATGGTAATGATGTTAAAGGAATGAGCGTATACGCACAAGGAACAGACGAAAAGATTGGTACTGTTAGCGATGTTTTAGTAGACGAAGAAGGTAATTTCCGTTATTTCATTGTTGATTTAGGATTCTGGATTTTTGGCAAAAAAGTATTAATGCCTGTAGGTCGTTCTCGCATTGACTACGGAGCTGACAGAGTATATGCAGTGGGAATGACCAGAGAACAAGCAGAAAATTTGCCAGAGTTTGATGAAAACATGGCAGTAGACTACGACTATGAAGAGCGCGTTCGTGGCGTATATCGCGGTCAACCTACTGTTGAAATGCCTTTAGAAGCTGCACCCTTAGATACAGCTGCAACTGTTGGTACAGCAGCTCCTGCTCCCAGACCAACCTATAACCGCGATACCTATGATTATAAGTATGATGAAGATTTGTATAACCTCAAAGAAGATACAAATCAAAATCTGAAACTTTATCAAGAGCGCTTAGTAGCTAACAAGGTACGCAGAAAAGCAGGAGAAGTTTCTATTGGTAAGCGCGTAGAAACAGAAACTGCTCAAGTCTCTATTCCTATCGAAAAAGAGCGGGTAGTCATTGAGAGAGTATCTCCTACCGATGCAGGCAGAGCTGTAGATCCTAACCAAGTTAGGTTTGGTGAAGGTGAAGCAACTCGTGTAGAACTTTACGAAGAAACTCCAGAAGTTCGTAAAGAAGCCTTTGTTCGTGAAGAAGTTAGAGTTAGAAAAGAAGTAGACCAAGAAACTGTACAAGCTCAAGAAACAATACGTCGTGAAGAACTAGATATTCACAACGAAGGTACAGTTGTCGAGGGATCAGATCGTCTACCCAACGATCGCTTACCAAATGATCGCGTGTAGATAAATAATCACTTTTACACTTCACACCATAAGGTTTAAGTGAGAGTAGAGTAGGGGTAAAAATAAACATCAACCCCTACTTTCAAATCTTTAAATGTTAATAAAATGAATAAGCAGCAGTTTTTATTCAGAGGTGAATCTATGCAAAACCACAACCGTATAGATGCCCTACTGGAAAAACTCAAAAGTAAATTGAGTAACTTTATTGTCTTAAATAACCAAGGTAATATTTTTGCGAAAGTCGTAGACTTAAAGCTAGATAACGATAAACAAATCAATTTAGTTTTATCTATCAAAGATAGTTTACAACAATCTCATCTAGTTTTATTAGTTAGCAAGCTTGTTCAAAAAATTGATCCTGTGAACAAAACTGTCTTGGTAAATATTAGCCAAGCAGAAAGTGAAAAATTACCGCAGTGTATAACTACAGAGACGCAAAGAATGGAATTTCCAGAAGTTAATAACAACCCAGCAACACCTGCTTACGCAAAAGAAAGTAACGCTAGTACACATAGTAGTGAATATGCTGAAACTACTGCAGTAGTTGCAACTGAATTAAGCGAATCAGGAATGTTAACAGACGAAGTTATTCGCTTACTTGGAGAAAGAGTCATTGTTGACCGCAACAAACGTAAAGTTGGCGAGGTCATTGTCCGTAAAGAAATTGAGACTCGAATGGTAGAAATTCCTGTAAGAAGGGAAAAGCTAATAGTTGAACAAGTCAGTCCAGAGCGAAAGCAACTAGCAGAAATAGAACTAGGACAACAAGAAATTACTGGGCTTGAATTAAGAGAGGCAGAGATTAATCAGTTAACATCGCTTAGTTCAAGAATAGGAACAAGTGGTGGTTTAACAGTGAGTGGTGAATTTGACTCTCCTAAAATTGCCAGTTTACTTCTGAATGCGATCGCACTAGAACGCCGCCACGGTTGCAAGAAAGTGAGAATAGAAGTCGTTGTCGAAGACACTGAACAGCAAAAAACATACCAAGAATGGTTTGAACGTGCTTCGGGTAAAAAGTCTGAAATGACCCAGCAATCTTGAATAGTGACTGTTACGAATATAAAAGTTCTTAAGAAGGATGGGATTTTTCCTATCCTTTTTAGTTTATGTATCTACCTATTTCTATATTCTATTTGAACTAATAGACCTCTATAGCAGAGTTCAGAGATCAGGGTTAGAAGTTAGACGGTATAAAAAAGGGCAACTCTGGTTTACATTCCAGAATTACCCCAATTAAAAATTACGAGCGTAACGCTTCGCTTTCAGTTATCAAAATTAAGCAAAAGCTGCTGTTTTAACATCACTATTTGCTAGTAGTTCTTGCAATTCATCAGAGTCTACAGTTTCTTTGTCAATTAGCATTTGTGCTAGCTGATCGAGAATGTGACGATTATCGACAAGAACTTCCTTAGCACGGCGATAAGCGACTTCTACTAATTCACGAACTTCGTCATCAATCGTAGCTGCTGTTTCTTCCGAGAAATCGCGTTCAGCAACGATATCGCGACCAAGGAACATATTGCCTTGCTGACGACCTAATGCCACAGGACCTAAGCGATCGCTCATGCCAAAGCGTGTTACCATTTGACGGGCAACGCGAGCAACTTGCTGTAAGTCGTTAGAAGCACCCGTTGTGACTTCTTCCTCACCAAAGATGATTTCTTCAGCAATCCGACCGCCCAAGGCTACCGCCATTTGGTTTTCGAGGTAGGAACGGCTATAAAGTCCTGTTTCCATGCGATCTTCACTGGGAGTAAACCAAGTTAAACCACCAGCACGACCGCGAGGAATAATGCTAATTTTCTGGACAGGGTCATAGTCAGGCATTAAAGCACCAACTAAAGCGTGACCAGCTTCATGATAAGCAACTAAGGTCTTGCGCTTTTCGCTCATCACGCGATCTTTCTTCTCTGGACCTGCCAAAACGCGGTCAATCGCATCATTGACTTCATCCATCGAGATTTCTGTGAGATTTCGTCGTGCGGCTAAAATTGCAGCTTCATTCAACAAGTTTGATAGATCTGCACCAGTAAAGCCAGGAGTACGACGGGCAATCTTTTCAACATCGACATCCTTAGCTAGAGTCTTACCACGCGCATGAACTCTCAGGATTTCTACACGTCCAGCATAGTCAGGGCGATCGACAACTACTTGACGGTCAAAACGACCTGGGCGCAATAATGCTGCATCAAGTACATCAGGGCGGTTAGTCGCCGCGATGATGATAATACCTGTGTTACCCTCAAAACCATCCATTTCGGTAAGCAACTGGTTGAGGGTTTGTTCGCGCTCATCGTTACCGCCACCTAAGCCAGCACCCCGCTGACGACCAACAGCGTCAATCTCATCGATAAAGACGATACAAGGTGCATTTGCTTTTGCTTGTTCAAACAAGTCACGCACGCGGGAAGCACCAACACCCACGAACATTTCGACAAATTCTGAACCTGAGATCGAGAAGAACGGAACGCCTGCTTCTCCTGCAACTGCACGCGCGAGTAAAGTCTTACCTGTTCCTGGAGGTCCTACTAGCAGCACACCTTTAGGAATTTTTGCCCCGACTGCGGTGAAGCGGTCTGCGTTTTTCAGGAAGTCTACAACTTCGTTGAGTTCCAGTTTGGCTTGATCGATACCAGCAACATCACCAAATGTGACTTGGGTTTGTGGTTCCATTTGAACTCTGGCTTTAGATTTACCAAAGTTCATTGCTTGGCTACCAGGACCATTCTGTGCGCGCCGCAGTAAGAAAAATAAACCAACTAAAAGTAAAGCTGGAACAAATAAACTGCTTAATGCTCTAAACCAAAAACCATCATCAGTTTGTGGCAGAACAGAAATATCTACTTCGTTTCTAGTCAGAATATTGATTAAGTCAGGGTCGTTTGGCAAGTTTACGACTCGTTTTTCACCGTCTAGAGGTGTGACTAAGGCTCTGGTGCGATCTGCACTTAAGCTAACTCGCTCAACTCTACCTTGTTCTACTTCTTGAATAAATTGACTGTAACGCCATGTTTCTCGACTTTGAGGTTGTCTATCGAAGAACGCTGTACCTAGCGCAACGACAACAACAGCAAGCAGTGCGTACAGCCCCGCGTTTCTCCACCGTTTATTCACCGAGGTCAATCCTCCTAATTTAATGTGCGAGGGCGCTTTTATTGAAATTGTTAACTATTCTTAATCTACATTAATTTTTGACTAGTTGTCATGCTACGTAAAGTTGTCGCAATAGCTTGAGACTAGAGTGGTAGGGATCGTACGTCTTTTGGATGACTTCTCCATGCTGTTCAATCACCGTATGGATCGGAATCACTTCTACAACGCTATTAGAATAGGCGATCGCCTCAAACGTATCGACTGCATCTGCAAACCAAGGTTCCTCTTGAACTCGACAATGCTGTTGTATCCATTCTAATAGTTGCGATCGCGCAACTCCTGGTAGTATTCCTGCTGTTAACGGTGGTGTCCACCAACAGTTATCCCGCCACCCCCACAAGTTGCCTGTACTCGTCTCTAACCAATTGCCGTTTTCATCAACTAAAATTGCTTCGTCTGCTGAGTGTTGTTGTGCTGCTAGTTTAGCCAACCACGGCGAGAGATAGTTTCCTGTCTTATGCAAGGGTAAAGATCTGTCATGATTTGTTGCAATCCAGGCTCTAACTCCATACTTTTGTTTTTTTGTCAAGTCTACAGGTAGGTGTCTTCCTATAATTAATTCGCAGCCATTAGGAAAAATGGTAATTCTGAGAACGGGGAAGTGTGAGATTAAGCTAAGTGCACCTTGCTGAATTTGTTCCCAATCAGGGAGTTGCCAACCGAATGTTTCGCTACTATAACGCAGGCGATCGCAGTGGGCTTGCCAATTAGTGAAGGGATGAGCGAGTGATTGATGATAGACTCGCAGCGTTGTAAATACTGTTGCGCCGTAGAGTAGACCAGGATCGTCAATTGCTAATTCTATTGTGTTGCTTTGGATTAATTTACCGCTATACCAATAAATGTTAGTTTACCCCCTACATTAAATATTTATTTTGCATTCAATCCACGCACCATCTGGACTTAGTTTTTAAGCCGCGAATTTATGCACCAAGCTTGTTTAATCTTCTTGTGGTGGTTTGACTTGCACAACTCCTTCAGGAGATACTGAAACTTCGCCACCAAGTGCTTGAATGCGACGAATTGCTAAATTACGTGTTGCTGCATCAACTGGATTGCTCAGAACCATCGTCCAAGCCCCAACTTGTGCAGATTTACTCTTAGGGTTGCGTGAGAGAAATTCTGCTGTTTTTTGAGAAATTGCTGCGACTTGTTTGCTTTCTCCATCAGGATACACACTCGCCCACTGTGCTGCGGTTGTAAATGACTGCTGTGCAGCGGCGGAATCTCCTAAAAATAGCAATTCATCAATTCCTTTATAACGCCATATGTAATAAGATTTTTGCGGAACGGTAGGAGAAAGAAGTTTTAAGTTTCTATTCATTAAAGCGATCGCGCGTTCTGGCATTCCTGCATAAAGTGAGGTACTTGAAGAGAGAAACAAGTATGCTTGTAAAAAACGCGGATCGCGGTCTAAAATAATTTCAAAATATTCAGGACTCAGGCTATATCCTGTTTGTGGGCGAATTTCATCATCGCCAAAATACTGAAGAAAGTTTAAAAACACCCAGTTTGCAATTAAGTTATCAAAGCCAAAACTAGGGAGTTGTCTTAATAAATTTAGGCGGACTTTTTCGGCTTCAGCTTCTCTTAGTAGTGATTCTTTAGTAACAGTTTTACTTGTCGTTAACTGATGTAATTGAGGTAATTGCAGCGAAATAATTCCAGATATGCACAAAAGTACGGCAATAGATGCAGCTAGTGGTTCTTGATATCTCCGTAATGCAGTAAACATTAGATTAATACAAGTAAATAAGCAAAAATAAATATAATTTCAAAACTGCTAATGGGAGGAAATGACATTCGCTAACAATTACCCATTACCCTTTACCATTTTAAATGCCACTCCCGTAGACAAATGTAATAATAAGCCATATTCTAGTCCTTCTACTACCGCTTGATAAGAGGCTGCCAAAATATTCGTAGAAACACCGACAGTTGTCCAACGTTGATGTTGACTCCGTGATTCTACTAAGACACGAGTTTTGGCTGAAGTGCCGCTATGTTCGTCGAGGATTCGTACTTTGTAGTCGGATAGTTCAAATTCAGCAATTTGTGGATAAAAGTTGACCAATGCCTTACGTAATGCTTCATCTAACGCAGCAACTGGACCGTTTCCTTCTGCAGCTTCTAGAATATCTTGACCGTTGACTGTAACTTTTACTGTTGCTAACGCACTGTTATTTTGTTGTTCAATACCTGATACTAAATCGCAGTGAACTTGAAAGCCTTTGATCGTAAAAAACTGCTGGCGTTTTCCTAAAGCTTCGCGCATTAATAAGTCAAAGCTAGCTTCAGCAGCTTCAAACTGATAACCTTCACTTTCTAATTTTTTAAGATGTTGTAAAATTTGACGAGCAGCGGGGTTTTGTTTATCAAGTTCAATGCCAAAAGTGCGTGCTTTGGCGATGACATTACTCAATCCTGCTTGATCGGAAATGACAATACGGCGACTATTGCCAACTTGTTCGGGTTGAATGTGTTCGTAAGTTAAGGGATTGCGTTCCACCGCAGAAACATGAATACCGCCTTTATGGGCAAATGCTGAACGTCCAACAAAAGGTGCATGATCGTCTGGTGCAAGATTAACAACTTCACTAATGAAGCGGCTTGTTTGGGCAAGTTGGGCAAGTTGTTCGGTTTGAATACACGAGTAGCCTAACTTCAGCTGTAGGTTAGGAATCAGCGAACACAAGTTAGCATTACCGCAACGTTCGCCATAACCATTCATCGTGCCTTGTACCATTCTCGCGCCTTCAAGGACACCCGCGATCGCATTGGCTACTGCAGTATCAGAATCATTGTGTGTATGGATACCAATTTGCGGCGAGTTGCGATCGCCGACGACTTCCACAACATTTTTAACAATTGCGCCGACTTCGTGCGGTAGAGTACCGCCATTCGTATCACACAGTACAAGCCATTCAGCACCAGAAGCGATCGCAGCATGGAGTGTTTCCAAAGCATATTCTCGGTTGTACTTAAAGCCATCAAACCAGTGTTCAGCATCGTAAATCACGCGGCGTCCTTGGCTGCGGAGATACTCAATCGTATCTCGAATCATTACCAGATTTTCGTCTAAGCTAGTTTTTAAGCCTTCAGTAACGTGTAAATCCCAAGATTTACCAAAAATAGTTACCCAGCGCGTTCCTGCTGAGAGAATCGCTTGTAGGAGTGGATCTTCCGCAGCTGGAATATGCGGGCGACGAGTCGAACAAAACGCCACAATTTCTGCTTGTTGGAGTGGTTCTTCTTGTAATTGCCAAAAAAATTGTACATCCTTGGGATTTGCCCCAGGCCACCCACCTTCAATAAATGGTATCCCTAACTGATCTAACCTACGAGCAATTCGCAGTTTATCTTCAGTTGACACCGATAGTCCCTCTCGCTGAGTACCATCGCGTAATGTCGTGTCATAAATCCAAAGTCGATTGGAGGAATTTGCATTCATAGGTAAAAACGGGACAAAAGGTGGAAAATTGAAAAAACGGTAATTGGTCATTGGTCACTGGTAATTGGAAAGAATACCCATTACCTATTACCGATTACCCATTACTAAACATATCTACTCACCTATGATAAAAGTGCTAGCTCAAGGAAAGACAATAATTTGCGAACGCACAGCTAATTTGCGTCAAGTTTTGCTGCAAAATGAAGTCAACCCTCATAACGGCAACGCCACAATCATTAACTGTCGCGGTATAGGTACTTGTGGAACCTGTGCCGTCTTAGTGGAAGGAGAAGTATCAGAAGTTAACTGGCGTGACAAAGCACGGCGTTCGCTTCCTCCCCACGATCCTACAAGAAACTTACGTTTAGCTTGTCAAACTCAAGTGTTAGGTGATGTGAAAGTGACAAAATTTAACGGTTTTTGGGGACAAGGTACGGATATTGTGTGGAGTTGAGGAAGCATAGGCGCAGAGGCGCAGAGACGCAGGGGAGAAATAATACTTATAAACTTCTCTTTTACTAATCACTCTTTTGCTAGCCACTAGCCACTAATCACTCGCCCCTCAATTAGCGTTAGTCTAGAGATAAGCGTGTAAAATTTTGAGATCCGCAGTAGAAGCAAGTCAGCTTTTTAGCAATGACGACAAGTGACATTTTAATTATTGGTGGCGGTGTTGTTGGTTTAGCGATCGCAGTTGAACTCAAGCTACGTGGTGCTTCTGTGACAGTACTCAGTCGCGACTTTCGAGCAGCTGCAAGTCATGCGGCGGCGGGGATGCTAGCACCGCAAGCAGAGGCAATTCCTCCTGGGGCAATGCGCGATCTATGCTTAAAATCGCGATCGCTGTATCCTGAATGGATTGATAAACTTGAACAACTTTCTGGTGTCACGACAGAATACTGGGCTTGTGGAATATTAGCCCCTATGTATCAAGAACCCATTTATACAGCAGAAGACGATGAGGTTGCTTACTGGCTAGAACGTGATGCAATTAATATGTATCAGTCAGGATTGAGTAGCGATGTGATTGGCGGTTGGTGGTATCCCGAAGATGGACAAGTAGATAATCGGGCATTGATGCGATCGCTGTGGACAACTGCGGAGTCTTTAGGAATTAATTTACAAGACAACGTTACTGTACAAGCAATTCAACAACAGCAACGACGCGTTATAGGCGTACAAACTTCGGCGGGTGTCTATCGTGCTGAACATTATGTGCTAGCTGCCGGTGCTTGGTCAAATGAATTATTACCTGTGGCGGTACGTCCGAAAAAAGGACAAATGCTGTCGCTGCGAGTACCTGAAGGTTATTCTGAATTACCACTACAGCGAGTTTTGTATGGATCAGATACGTATATTGTGCCGCGTCGCGATCGCAGAATCATTGTTGGTGCAACAAGTGAAGATGTGGGATTGACACCGTATAATACCCCGTTAGGAATTCAAACTTTACTACAGAATGCAACGCGCTTAGTACCGCAATTACAACATTATCCCATCAATGAACTATGGTGGGGATTTCGTCCTGCAACGCCTGATGAGTTGCCAATTTTAGGTTCTAGCCCTTGCCATAACTTGACATTTGCTACTGGGCATTATCGTAATGGTATTTTACTAGCACCAGTAACAGCAAGTTTAATTGCTGAGTACATTTGGCAACAAAAATCCGATCCGCTGTTAGAACATTTTCATTTCTCGCGGTTCTACCAAGAAAAAATTGCTCCAGTGCTGCCAAAATCATCGCCAACTCAATATTTATCACCATCGGCAAAAATGCAAACCATTGAAAAACCAATAGAATCATTAACAGAAATTGATACTCCTTTAACAATTGCGGGGCGAACGTTTCATTCGCGCTTGATGACAGGTACAGGCAAGTATCGCAGTATTGAGCAAATGCAGCAAAGTGTTGTCGCCAGTGGTTGCGAAATTGTGACAGTTGCAGTACGTCGCGTCCAAACTAATGCACCAGGACACGAAGGTTTAGCAGAAGCCTTGGATTGGAATCAAATCTGGATGCTACCTAATACTGCGGGTTGTCAAACAGCCGAAGAGGCAATTCGGGTTGCGCGTTTGGGACGCGAGATGGCGAAATTATTAGGGCAAGAAGATAATAACTTTGTTAAGCTAGAAGTCATTCCTGACGCCAAGTATCTATTACCCGATCCCATTGGCACATTAGAAGCTGCCGAAAAGTTAGTCAAAGAAGGTTTTGCCGTACTTCCCTATATTAATGCCGATCCGATGTTAGCTAAGCGTTTGGAAGAAGTCGGTTGTGCTACTGTTATGCCTTTAGCTTCGCCTATTGGTTCAGGACAAGGATTGAAAACCACCGCAAATATCCAAATCATCATTGAAAATGCCAATGTCCCCGTCGTGGTAGATGCGGGAATTGGGACTCCTAGTGAAGCTGCACAAGCAATGGAATTAGGCGCGGATGCATTGTTGATTAATACAGCGATCGCCCAAGCTAAAAATCCACCAGTAATGGCACGGGCAATGAGTATGGCTGCGATCGCAGGACGTCTTGCCTATCTTGCTGGGAGAATTCCTATTAAAGACTATGCTAGCCCCAGTTCACCACTTTCAGGCACAATCACTAGCTAGTTTCTGGTGTCAGGATAGCTCAAAAGAAGAGAACTAAGGGAGGCTATGAGTCACTCGTAATCAATAGACCTCTTGCTTCAAAGCATTCTCCTAACATTTTCATAGCAGGTTTATTCATTGAAGTAGGAACTAAGTAGTCGCGATCGCATCTTTAACTTGGTTGCAGCAATTGTTGTATTTGATTAATAAAGACTTCAGCAGCAATTGGTCCGCGAATGCGCGCGATTTGATAGTCCATAAAGTAAATCTTCCCAGCTTGTGCGGCGGGAATTAAACGTAGGATTGGATCATTTTGCCATTGCTGTTTGGCATTACTGATAGTGTTATCTCCAGATGGCATGATTAAAATGTAATCAGCTTTAATGCTTGCTATGGCTTCAATCGAGGTGTTCGGTCTATTTGGCGCCCCTACAATAACCCGAAAGCCTAAATCCTCCAGTAGCCCAGTAATAAAACCAGACGCAAATATAAATGACTGATTGGAGGTGGGTTGCCAACCTAAAACAATAATGGTTTGTCCTGATACCACTGGTGCTAGTTGACTTTTGGCTGTTCTCACAAGTTGATTATGAGATGCGATCGCTTGTTGTGCTTGTTCTTCTCGATTTAAAGCTTGAGCAATAATCGGCATTACAGATTTCCACCCTGTTTCTCCCTCGGTTTGAAAAAATGCCGTTGGAGCAATGCTGGAAAATAATTTGTAATTTTCCTTGAGATAAAACTTTTCACCCAAGATTAAATCGGGTTTGAGTTGCAATAATTTTTCTATAGAAGGATTGTGGCGATCGCCTAAGTTCACAGGCTGACTTGTGACACGTTTTCCTAAATAAGGAATTTGCTGGCTGGGGCGATCAAATACTTTAGTGTTTAACAAATCTACTTCTGCATAACCCGCTGGTTGCACCCCTAACGACAGCAGAATATCTAATAATGGTGGACTCAAGACAACAGCAGAAAGGCGACCATCCAAAAAATCGGCTTTGGCTCCGACTTCATACTGTGTTCCTCGTGTAGGCTGGAATGGTTGATTTATGGCACTCCTACCTAATACCGGCACAAACGATCGCGAGTAGCTGGCATAGAGTGATAAATTTTCATTTGGCTGATAGACAAGACCTAGACGGGGCGAAAATGCACTATCACGTTGCTCTACTACAAACTCGTCAACTTGAAACAGCTGTTCAGTGTCAACACTATCAAACCTACCACCAACCAACAGTTTGATATTATTCGCTATGGTAATTTGGTCTTGTAAATAAACACCAAACATATTTCGTTTTTGGAAGTCGCCATCTTCAAAGACCTGAAATCCTCCGGTGTAAGTAATTGCGTTGTAGTTTGGCTCAAAAATATCCAGCAATCCTCCAGTGACATTTTGCTGTTCTGGCGGGACTTGAGAACTAAATCGACCAAAGCCATTATTCACTTCTAAACCGAATAACAGTGTGTGAGCGATCGCTCCTGTATTAAACTGCCAAATTAAATCATTTTGGAAGGTATAGGTCTCATAGAATTGGTCGGTGGAGGAAATTCCCAGTTCTACTGTCCGGTTATCATCTCGCAAACTTCTAATAAAAGATAACCCTTCTCGAAAAGATTCAAAGCTAGTTGTATAACGAAAAGCGGTACGCACAGAAATATCATCACTGAATTTGTGATCCAGGAAAAGATAAGCCCGCGTTTCATCAAAATTCATTGCATAGTTATCAGGATCAGCCAAAGTTCGGTTAAAAGGCAAATTAGCTGGGCGATCGCTACCATTGAGTACTATTAGTCCAGTATCAGGAGAACGCCTGTCTTGCAGATAAGATGCTTCTAGAGTCAGCTTTGTACTAGGGCTAATTGTCCACGTTAAGGAGGGAGCAATGAAGTAACGCCTCGAATCGGTGAAATCTCGAAAACTACCTGCACTTTCATAGGCAATATTCAGGCGATAAGCAAGTGAACCATCCTCATTCAACGGACCGGAAAAATCTAATGTTGGGCGATAGAAGTCAAAACTTCCTGCCGTGAATCCAATGTTGTAGTAAGGTGTAGAAAGTGGTTTTTAGTAACCAAATTAATGATACCACCAGGTTCACCCTGCCCAAACAGTACAGAAGCCGGACCTTTGAGAACTTCAATTCGTTCTAGATCCGCTGTTTCTTGAGCAGTCCGAGTGTTAAAAGAACCACCACCACCAGCGTCTTCTCTCAGCCCATTTCTGTACTGTGTGGCGGAAAATCCTCGGACTAGAAAATTTTGCCCTCGATTACCAACAGAATTAGAAAAGGTAACACCACCAATGTTACGCAAAGCTTCATCCAAGCGAATTGCTCCTTGGTCTTCAATCACCTGACGCGGAATCACCTGTATACTGGCGGGAATATCCCGTAGTGGTGTATCTGTTCTGGTTGCAGTGGAGCCTTCTGTAACGCGATACCTATCTTGTTCACCTGTTACCACTATTTCAATCGGCTGATCGTCTTGCGTTAATGATTCTGCTGGCGGTGTTTCAGTTTCTGACTGCTGTGGTGGTTGCATTGCCGTAGCCGTAGATGCGATCAAAACTAAACCTTCACCGCTGTCAAATAACTCAACTGTCGGCAACTCTGTTTCACCTGTTACTGTCACCCGAATCGTGTTAGCATCTAGATTAATGATGAAAATCTCGGTAATTCCCTCAACTGGGTTTTGTGAACTGAAGGTAAACGCATCGCCACTGGGTAACAGCAGTTGAGCGTTAGGAATATCTGCAATAAAGTTATTGTCTGCACTGCGATTGATAATTTGCAGTCGTTCTCCGTGAGTTGTCTGCAAAATAATTTCTACACCATTCTCAGTAGGATTGGCTTGTGTTCCATTGACAACAATAGGAAATTGAGGAGTCAAGGCTTGAGCCAATTTTTTTACATTAGTTGTGGGTGGTTCTACCTTATTTACACTGGGAATTGCCCCAGCAGGTCTAGCTGTAACCACCATCCCGGTTAACCATAAACTTATAAATAATTGCAGCCTCTTTGACATATATTTCTAGACCACTTAGTAATCTTTTTCAAGAAGACTACAATAATTTGCCTGTGATTTAGAATACTTGTTCAGCTGTGAGACGGATTATTTTCGGCGGTTCACGGATTTTTTTGGAGCTAAGTAAGCTCTTTAACTTTTCAGACGATAGTATTTAGGATTCACCCCAAATCGCTTACGAAAAGCAGCAGCGAAACAACCTTGGTTTGCATAACCAACAGCACGCGCTACGTTTTTGATACTCATCTGACTTTCTAAAAGTAATTGACGTGCCAATTCCATACGCTGTTGATGTAAGTAGCCAAAAACTGTTGTGCCAAGTACCTGATGAAAACCAATTTTTAACTTATAATCATTTAATCCTACTTGACGTGCTAGTTCAATTAATGAAGGGGGATGATGAATATTTTCAATTAAAATTACTTTAGCTGCGTGAATTCTTTCAATATCATCTTTTTTTAGCACAATTGATTTCTCTGTAGATTTTTCATACTGTGCCAACTGCTCTAATTTAAGGGCAATTAATTCTAAACATTTGCCTTCTAAATATATGTGTTTAGTTATTCCCTGAAAAGGACAATTTATAATTTGCTCTAATGGTAGATGCATTTCTGGATTGACTACATTGTTTTCATAAAAATTTTGTTCGCTGCTTCCTTCTAATAAAAACGTTAAACTGTTCGGTATTTTTTCTGTTTGATTAGAAATAAAACTGTTGATTAAGTCTTGGCTATCTAAATGAATATCTACTTTCAATTGTCGCTTTCTAGCACTAACAGTAATACATTCTTTTGCATCTGTTTGATTTTGGTTAATCCAGTCAAAAAAACTTAGTTTTCCATTTTTTCCCAAGTATGAACCCGATAGGTTAAATCCAAATTCTATAATTCGCTCTTGCTCTAATTGGCTACTATCACATTCAACACATAAATCATCATAAAATTCTTCATCAACAATCAGTAGTTTTATACCTCGTAACTTAATATTACGACGATATCCTCTTCCGAAGTTCTGCGGGCAGTAATTAATAAAATCCGTATTATCAGATGCTTCTGGATAATAAGTGTTGTGGTTAACCTGCTGCCAATTTTGTTTGTACTCAGCTTGAGAAATTATATTGACCATAACTAGGAATTATTACCATTAAATATTGCTAGGTTAGCATAGCGATCGCCCTCTGGAAAACTGTAGATTAGTAATACACAGTAGCTTCTAAGTTTTTTTTACTTGTACCAATGCTTGCAATAATTGTTGCATTTGATTGATAAACACTTCGGCAGCGATTGATCCGCGAATACGTGTAATTTGATAATCAATAAAGTACATTTTTTGATTCTGGAACGCCCAAAGCGATCGCCAAATGGCATTCTCTATCGTGTTTTCTCCTGAAGGCAATACTAAAATCATATCGGTATCAATCTGAGGTAAGAATTCCACCGAAAAGATACCGCTACTGCGTTCTTCAAGATTAACAACATGAAAATCAAAGTCTGCAAGTAAGCTACAGACAAAATTGTTGCGATCAAATAAGAACGAACTAGAAATTTCGTTAGCAAAGCCTAAAACGAGGTTTTTTGCTGTGCGATCGCAGGTGCTAATTGTGCTTTGATTTGCGCAAGTCGCTGGTTGTGATTGAGGAGAGTTTGCTATGCTTGCGCCTCACGTCCTAATTGACCGATTTGCAAAATAACTTGTTGCCAGCGATCGCCTAAATTAACAGGTTGACTTGTGACGCGCTTGCCTAAATACGGAATTTGTTCACTGGGGCAATTGAATATGGGATTACTGAGAACCTATCCCACTAACTTTGTAAACTAGATGTAGAATGTGGCAAGGAAAAGGAAAGCATCAAAACACACTTTCAGACCTTTCTATTAAACAACGAGTCTTCTGTCTCTCACCTCTGCTTTAGCTTTTCTTTAGAAACAGGCTCTAAAGCGGTTGCTCTTGGATCGTGAAGTGCCCAGTTATGAGCTTAAGAGAGTTGAGAAAAGTCCTTAATAAATGCCTCCGGCACGCTACGCGAACAAAACGTGCTAAGGCACCTTTCTTCGCTAACAAAACTTAAAACTAACCCCTCTTCCACTGCTTGCTCTTAGTATTTTCCTTGTAAAGATTTGTGACTAAGATGGTAGAGTATATATACTAGTTGTAATTAAGCTTAGTTAAAATAAGCAGAAAAAAGGATTTTACTCATGCCCTATACCACAGAAGAAGGCGGTCGTCTCAATAACTTTGCCAAAGAACCAAAGATGTATGCAGCAGAACCTCCAAATAAAACACAGCAGCGTAATTTTGTGATTTGGGGAGTAGTAGCTGCTGTCTTAGTTAGTGGAGTCATTTTTGTCGCCTTCTCGGTATCCAGCCTTAGCTAAGAACTAATGCTTGCAATCGCGTAGTTTTCAACCAGGTTCCTGAAGTAGTGGACATCTGGTTTTTTATTGCTGATTACTATTTTGCAGAAATACGCATAGAATTGGCTCAAAACTCCAAATCAATCAGGATTTACAGCAGAAAATAGCGCAGAATAATCTGCATCAGAAAATCCTTGACTAAGGGTAGCTGCGATGATTTGTTGCACTCCGGCGACACCACTAGTGTTCAAGCCAGAGGCTTCTGCTTCGGCAATAAATAAATTGATGTCTTTGAGTAAGTGTTTCGTGGGAAAATTGGGATTATCGTAATTACGCTCGACCATTCTTGACAATTTTTTGTCGAAGGTAGGCGCATAAAGCGCACTGTCGCGAAGAATCTGCATAAATAATTCCACGTCGATTCCTTGACGTAGAATGAGTCCTAAACTTTGAGCAAACGCTGTTGTCAGTGATGCAATGAGTTGATTCAAGGCAAGTTTAACCGCAGCAGCTGTACCAACTTCACCAATATGCAGTGGTTCGGAACCAAAGTTTTGCAATAATGGCAACCAACGCTGAAATTGTTCTGGGGTTGCGCCTACCATGACGATTAATTTACCTGCGGTTGCTTCGGGAATACTCCCTAAAACAGGTGCTTCTAAGTATTCACCTTTATTTGCAATCACTTCATCGCGAATTGCTTTGCTATCGGTAGGGGAAATTGTTCCCATTTGAATGATTGTTTTTCCGGCTAACTCTTGGGAATCTGAAAAAAGTACGCTACGAATCGCGATCGCATCTGTCAGCATTAAAATGATACATTCTGCTGCTTGAGTGACTGCTTGAGGATGTGTTGCAATTTCTGCACCAACTTCTTTGAGTGGTGTTAACTTTTCCGCAGTACGGTTGTAGGCAATAAGTTCGAGATTAGCATTTAATAGTCTTTGTGCCATGGGTAGTCCCATGAGTCCAGTACCGAGAAATCCTACTTTCATTAGTTTAATTTTTTTTGTTTACAAACCACACAGACGCAGAGAGTGAAGAAAGAGATTAGCGCCAGTAGGGGCGTCCTTTCCAGAATACGCCGATAATAATGCCGATTAAACTTGCTTGGTTTAAGTTAAATAGGACTGCTGGAAGTGGTAGAAGTGATTTAAGAAATAGTATTACTGCTAAACACAAAACTAATGCCCATAAAGAACCTGTGTTGATTGAGACTAAGCGATAAAAGCGTTCAAGTAAATAAACTCCTAATGCACCAAGCCCTACAGCGATCGCCAAAGAGATGATAATTCCCAGTGGCGGGGCGTATACCAGCATGAGTAAACGTTGAAATACATCTGATTGAATGTATCCCAGAGTCAGGAGAAAGTCTAAAACGATCACAATCACAGCAACTAGTAGCGAAACTTGCAGCAGCGATCGCCAAGGTAAAAACTTTAAACTACGCAGAGGATCGCGCATATGACATGAGATGCTGTAATCATGACCTGATTTTATCAAACAGTGTCTACGTTGCTAGAAACTCGCGTATATATTGATTAACTAGTTGCGGTTTTTCTTGCTGTACCCAATGGCTACAATTGGGAATGTATTTGATTTGCAAGTTTCTAACGTACTTATCTGTACCGTAGGTAAGTTCTTTGCCAAGTGCAGTATCACTTTCTCCCCAAATGAGTAATGTCGGAACCTCTAAAACATCCCAATTGTGATTAAGTAATCCTTGTTGCCAAACGTTACGGTAGTAATTGAGTGCTGCTGTTAAAGCACCACGTTTGCTGGCTGCATCTTTATAGGCGTCTATATCTGCTTGAGTAAAGGCGCTTTTATCGACTGCCATACCTTTGAAAGCTGTCTCAATTGCTTGATAGTCTGAGGCTTGGAGTAGCATTTCTGGTAGTCCAGGTAGCTGAAAGAAAAACATATAAGAACTACGCATCAGTTGTTGTGGTGTACGTAATCCTTCGGCAAATTTGGCAGGATGAGGTATGTTCATCACAATCAGACGTTCTACCATTTCGGGGTAGGAATGGGCAAAACTCCAAGCGATCGCACCTCCCCAATCATGTCCAACTAAAATGCACTTTTCGTATCCAAGTCCGGTAATCACACCTTTAACATCTTGAAGAAATTCGCGCATCACATACGCTGACTGCTGTTTCGGTTTGTCGCTGTCGTTGTAACCGCGCAAGTCGAGCGCAACAACTTTATAATCTTTAGCAAACTCTGGTATTTGATGCCGCCATGAGTACCAAAATTCCGGAAACCCATGCAACATTAGCATTAAAGAACCATTGCCTTGAGTGACGTAGTGGAGTTTAATGCCGTTAGCGTTGATGTATTCGTGTTGCCAAGTTTCGATGACAGACATAGTGTTAAGCAAAACAATGATGTGCTGTTTAGTCTAGAGTAATCAACTCTAAAGGCGATAACAAACTTCTATAGGTACTTGCGTTAATTACAAGCACAGATCAAATCAGTTAATCTAAGTGTATATTGTTAAAAATAATACACTCATAAATTAAAATATATGACACAACAGCTAACACAACACACTTCATTATGGATTGAGCGATTAGCGCGATTTGGTCTTGCTGCTAAGGGTGTCGTTTACGGTATTGTAGGATTGCTAGCCGCGCAAGCCGCATTTGGTACTGGAGGAAGAACGACAGATACTGAAGGTGCTTTGCAAACAATCATCAACCAGCCGTTTGGTCAACTTTTACTCGCGGTTGTGGCAATTGGTTTAATGGGATACGTATTGTGGCGGTTTGTCCAAGCTATCAAAGATCCAGAAAACAAAGGCAGTGATGCGAAAGGGATTTTACAGCGAATTGGTTATGCGACAACTGGTGTCATTTATGCAGGTTTAGCGTTGAGTGCGGTTAAATTAATTCTAGGTTCTGGTGGTAGTAGCAGCGATTCAACGCAAGATTGGACTGCACGTTTACTCGCGCAGCCTTTTGGACAATGGCTAGTCGGAACTGGTGGTGCGTTTGTGATTGGTATGGGTTTTTATCAATTTTATCGAGCATTTACGGCTAAATTTCGTAAAAAACTCGATTTACACGAATTAAGCGATACCGAACAAATGTGGATTATCACGATCGCTCGATTTGGTTTGTTCGCGCGTGGTGTAGTATTTTGTGTCATCGGCTTTTTCTTAATTCAAGCCGCACGTCAATCGGATGCTAGTGAAGTGCGAGGCTTGGGTGAAGCGTTACAAGCACTTGCACAACAACCTTATGGTTCCTGGATTTTGGGTATTGTTGCCCTCGGTTTAGTTGCTTACGGTATTAATATGATTGTTCAGGCGCGTTATCGTCGGATTATGGCAACTTGAAGAATAATGGCAATTCGAGGTATTTGGATAACTAATACTGATAGTCAGGTGCTGCATTCGCGGCAAAATATTGCTGAAGCAATGGCATTTTTGGCACAGACAGGATTTAATGTTGTGTTTCCCGATGTTTGGAATAAAGGATTTACGCTTTACCCTAGCCCAATTATGCGATCGCTGTTTGATGTAGAAATCGACCCACGGTATCAAGGTAGAGATCCCCTGGCGGAAATTATTGTCGAGGCGCGGCGAGTTGGAATCAAAGTGATTCCGTGGTTTGAATATGGTTTTGCTAGTTCCTATAATTCTAATGGCGGGATGATTCTAGCAAAGAAACCAGAATGGGCGGCGCGGGATATTAACGGTAATTTACTTAAAAAGAATGGCTTTGAGTGGATGAATGCACTTGACCCTCAGGTGCAAGAGTTTATGTTAAATTTGGTGCTGGAAGTCGTCAGAAACTACGATGTTGACGGCATTCAAGGCGACGATCGCTTACCTGCATTACCTTGTGAAGGTGGTTATGATGCAAGTACTGTAGAGCGTTATCGTCAAACTTTTAATTGTCATCCGCCGCAGAATTCAAAAGATCCTCAATGGCTACAGTGGCGGGCTAATATTTTAACAAACTTTTTAGCACGTCTTTACCAAAAAGTCAAGGCTATTAATTCTAATTTGATAGTATCGTTGTCTCCTAACATCTATGACTGGGGACTCAAAGAATACCTCCAAGACTCTAAAACTTGGTTAGAACGTGGTTTAGTTGACATCATCCATCCCCAAATTTATCGCCGCGACTTTGCAAGTTACAAACAAGTTGTCGATCGCGTCACGCAGCAGTTGAATCACGAACAGTTAGCAAAACTGTCACCAGGAATTTTAATTAAGCTGGGTTCTTATCGCATAAGTGCAGAATATTTGCGACAGGCGATCGCCTACAATCGCAGTCGTGGTATTTCAGGGGAAGTTTTCTTCTTTTACGAAGGGCTACGCGAAAATAATGACGCTTTAGGAAAAGTATTGCAATCGCTTCCGTATAATAATTACAGCGAACAACCTGGATCAAATTTAAGAGGAATTCAAAGTCTATTTCGGTTCCTCCAAAATCGTTTTTGAAACGTAATGAATGTAGAATATCAATCGCAAATCACCAAAGTCATTGCCATACTCAAACAAGATTTACCTACTCTTTTTGAGCAAGATATCTCTTACGACATTTATACTCAAGATATCTACTTTCAAGATCCCGTTAATAAATTCAAAGGTAAATTAAACTACCGAATTATCTTTTGGACTTTACGATTTCACAGTCAGCTATTTTTTACTGAGATCCACTTCGATCTGCATGACGTATATCAAGCACAAGCAGATACTATTATTGCTAATTGGACAGTACGAGGTACATTGCGCGTACCCTGGAAAGCATACATACTCTTCAATGGTTACTCAACCTACAAACTTACTGAAGAGGGTTTAATATACGAACACGTAGATTGCTGGGATCGCAAACCCAGCGAAATTTTACGGCAGTTTTTTCAAAAAGGCAAAAGCCAAGTGAGAGAATAGTCGTTAACTATTTGCCTTGGCTCAAGCGAATGTGTTCCATAATCTGCTGCTTGCGCTGATCTGAATAAATCGGAGTTTTGATAAACTCGCCTTTGCTGCGAGCAATGTGTTCCATAATACGCTTTTGACGGTCAGTCATTTCAGCCATAGTGCTTTAATTTGGTAGTTTAGTGTAGATAACTATTTACATTAGTTAATATTAGCGCATTTTTATAAGAAAATGATGTGATTAAACAAACCTTACTAGACACAGAGAACACAGAGGAAAGAGCTAAAGAGAGATATTTCATAAATATCTGAGTTTATGTAGAGAACTGTTAATTAGTGACTCCGGCTTGTTGTAATGCTTGTGTTAACATTTCTGTGAGATTTAAAGTTTCAGCCCACTGAGTTAAATAATTGATATCAAGTTTATCAGCTTGAATCTTTAATACTCCTAAAACATCACGCCATTGTCTATCTGAAACTCCGCCACCCATACGATACCAAATGATTTGTAAAATAATATCTTCTGCAGAAGGTAGCCAAGCTTATCTTTCAGGATTTTGAGTAATAATTAACTGCTGACGCCGTTGCATTTCAGATTTAGCTAAGGGGTGATTCGATAATAAAAAAATGTCTGCTTTTTGCATACTTTCTAGATGAATTACATTAAATGAAGACTGGCATTCAATTGCTTCTGTCACCATTCCTTCATCAATAAAAAAATCCTTACCCATTGCTACCAACAAAGGCGACACATGAGCAAGCTGTTTTTTCCAAACAGGCATATTCCGAAAAGCCCGCATTAAAAACTTATCAACTTCAGGATGAGTATCCCTTGATTGCGGTTGATATCCAGCACGAAAAACTCCCATATATATTTTCTCTGCGCCTCTGCGGTTTTTCTCTTCACTTTGGTGGATGCTGCTGCAAAACCTGCTTAATATATTGCCCCGTATGAGATCGTGAATTTTCTGCTACCGCCTCCGGCGTACCTACAGCAACCAACTCCCCTCCTTTATCACCACCTTCTGGACCCAAATCAATAATCCAATCGCTGCAACGAATCACATCTAAATTGTGTTCAATTACTAAAATTGAATTGCCTTTGTCAACCAAACGTTGCAAAACATCTAATAATTTATGCACGTCATAAAACGATAAACCTGTTGTCGGTTCATCAATTAAATACAAAGTTTTTCCTGTGGCGCGGCGCGACAACTCAGTTGCTAATTTCACTCGTTGTGCTTCACCACCAGATAAGGTTGTTGCAGGTTGCCCAAGTTTGATATATCCCAAACCAACATCGACTAATGTTTGCAATCGTGTAAAAGCTTTAGGAATATTTTGGAAAACTTCTAAGCTTTCCTCCACTGTCATATCAAGAACATCAGCAATCGATTTTTCTTTATATTTAACTTGCAATGTTTCGCGGTTATATCGCGCACCTTTACATACTTCACATTGCACATAAACATCAGGAAGAAAGTTCATTTCAATGACATTGACACCTTGTCCGCCACAAGCCTCACAGCGTCCGCCTTTGACGTTAAATGAAAATTGTCCTGGCTTATAACCGCGTGCTTTTGCTTCAATTGTTTGACTAAAAACGTCGCGAATCGCATCAAAAACACCTGTATAAGTAGCAGGGTTAGAACGCGGTGTCCGTCCAATGGGAGATTGATCGATAACGATCGCCTTATCAACTGCGTCCAATCCCTCCACCGTCTCTATATGTTGTGGAAATGGAACTTTACGTGTTAAGTGATGCTGTAAAGCAGGATAAAGCAGTTCGTTAATCAGTGTCGATTTACCGGAACCAGAAACCCCAGTTACGCAGACAAGTTTACCAAGGGGAATCTCAACATCGATATTTCTTAAGTTATTGCGGTAGGCGTTTTTCATCACCAGCGATCGCCCGTTACCTTCGCGTCGTTGTGCGGGTGTTGCGATCGCCTGTCGTCCTGATAAATATGCACCTGTTAGTGAATCTGGGGCTGCGAGTAATGCTTGCAAGTCCCCTTGGGCAATAATACTACCACCATGAATTCCCGCACCAGGACCAATATCAACAACATGATCCGCCGCACGGATTGTTTCTTCATCGTGTTCGACAACAATTAAGGTATTACCCAAATCGCGCAATCGAGTTAAAGTTCGTAGCAAGCGCCCGTTGTCACGTTGATGCAAGCCAATACTCGGTTCATCTAAAACATAGAGTACGCCTGTAAGTCCTGAACCGATCTGAGTCGCTAAGCGAATGCGTTGCGCCTCTCCTCCTGAAAGTGTCATCGCTGGACGATCTAATGTCAGGTAATCTAACCCTACATCCAAAAGAAACTGCAAGCGGGCTTTAACTTCACGCAATACCAAATCAGCAATTTGCATTTGGCGATCGCTCAATTCTAAATTATGAATGCGCTGCTGACAATCGCGAATCGAAACTCCGGTAAGGTCGAGAATGCGGTATTGTCCTAAACGAACTGCGATCGCTTCTGGCTTCAAACGCTGTCCTTGACAGACTTCACACGGTTGGTAAACTAAATACTGTTCAAGTTTTTGTTTAATCAGTTCTGAAGCATCATTATATTGCCGCTGTAAAATTGGGATAGCACCTGTGTAACGGCGATAGTCATTGCGATCGTGATTCCAGATCGGTTGTTCTGCGCCGTGTAAAATAACGTGTTGTTGTTCAGGGGTTAAGTTTTTCCACAGAGTTTTCAGTTCAAAATTAAAAGCTTGCCCGACACTATAAAGTAAAGAAAGATAGTAAGAATTGTCTTTTTCTGACCAAGGTGCGATCGCGGCATATACAGGTTGTGCGGGATCGGGAACGACTAATTCTGGTGAGAATGTCCGTAAGCTACCTAATCCATGACAATGGGGACACGCACCGTAAGGCGAATTAAAAGAAAATAACCGTGGTGAGAGTTCTTCCATCACTGCGCCATGTTCAGGACAGGCAAAGTTTTCGGAAAAGACAATTTCTTTTTCTAGAGGTGATGTCACATACGCTGTAGATTCCTCTGCGGCTTTTATCTGCGTTGCAGTAGGATGCATAATGACATTAGTATCTGCCTCGGAGCGATCGAGAATCTCAATAACGGCAATTCCCTCAGAACGTCTCAAACAAGTTGTCAGCGAATCAGTCAGACGTTCTGCAATCCCTGTTTTTTTAACTAATCGGTCAATAACAACTTCAATATTGTGCGTTTGATTTTTATCGAGTTCAATCGAGTCACTGAGTTCGCGGACTTCCCCATTAATCCGCACGCGGGCAAAACCTTCGGAAGCAAGGCTAGATAATAGTTTACGATGTGTCCCTTTTTTTCCACGCACTACAGGGGCGAGAATCTGAAAGCGGGTGCGATCGGGTAATTCCATAATGCGATCGCACATCTCATCAATTGTCTGCGGTGCAATTGAGCGATCGCAAATTGGACAATGCGGTTTACCAGCACGTCCGAACAATAACCGCAAGTAATCGTAAATTTCTGTTACAGTACCAACTGTAGAACGCGGATTGTGGGAAGTTGATTTTTGATCGATAGAAATCGCTGGACTTAAGCCTTCGATCGCTTCAACATCAGGCTTATCAAGTTGTCCTAAAAATTGGCGTGCGTAAGCACTGAGAGATTCTACATAACGCCGCTGTCCTTCAGCAAAAATTGTATCAAACGCCAAAGAAGATTTACCGGAACCGGATACACCAGTGAACACGATCAAGCGATCGCGGGGTAACTCTAAATCAAGATTTTTGAGATTATGCTGTCTAGCCCCACGGATACGGATCGTATTCTGACTAGCGCGGTTAACACCAAGGAGACGATGCCCATTTGCATCCAGCGTGTCTAAGGTTTCAGCAGGGTGAGACATGAGGCAGAGGAAAAACCATTGCTTAATGATTTTAGCGTTGCCTTCTAGTTAGCGGTTAATGAGATGTTATTTTCAGCTTCTCTCTTCATGCAGCAAGCTTGTTTTATATACGATATGGGTTAATTTGTCTATGCCTTGTTACAAATGAAAGAATTAACAGCAATAGAATTGTCTATACAGAGTCCTGAATAAGACTACTAACAGGCAGATATAGTGTAAAGCAGCTACCACGTCCTATTTCTGAAGTGACTGTAATATCTCCACCATGTAGTCGTGCTAATCTGCGTGAAAGCGCCAAGCCTAAGCCAGTACCTTCGTATTTACGATTTAAGCCACTATCAAGTTGCTGAAAAGGTTGAAATAAATTTGGTAAATCTTCGGCTGTAATCCCTATTCCGGTATCAATAACAGAGAACGTAATAAAATCTGAAGTTTTACTGACTTTAAGTGACACACTTCCTGCTTGAGTAAACTTGACTGCGTTATTCATAAGATTGAAAAGAATTTGTTTGAGGCGACGTTTGTCTGCTGTGCAAGTTGTCGCTTCTGGTTGAATAATTAATGATAATTGCAATTTCCTTCTTTGGGCTTTTTCCTGAACGAGAGACAAACACTCTTGAGAAACTTCTTCAACAGATAGCATTTCAAGTGTGAGATCTTCTTTTCCTGCTTCAATTTTTGATAAATCTAAAAGATCGTTAATTAACTCTAATAAATGTTCTCCAGAAGAATAAATTAATGAGACATATTGTTGCTGTTTTTCATTCAGTTGTCCAAAAATTTGTTTGAGTAGGAGGTTAGAAAAACCGATAATTCCTGTTAGGGGAGTACGCAGTTCATGGCTCATGTTAGCAAGAAAGTCAGTTTTTGCGCGATCAGCAGCTTCTGAGAGGAGTTTCTCCTGCTCTAACTCTTGCGTGCGTTCTTTAACTAATTGTTCTAGGCGTTCGTAACTTTGGGCATTGTAAAGTGCGATCGCTGCTTGATTTGCAATACGTTGTAGAAGTTGAATTTCCTCTGGGGTAAATGTCCGGCGAGTTGTAGTTGTTTGCAGCGATAATCCGCCAAAAAACTGATCCCGAATAAAAATTGGCACTCGCAACTCAGAACGAAGTTGTGCTGTTTGAACAAAGTGTTTTCGTTTAGAATCAACATTAATTTCTGCAAAATTAGGGACATGAAAAACTCGATAGTAAGAAGCATAATGAGTTGGATTCAGTAATTCAATATACTCAGATATTGGTACTTGCCAATTTAAAACAGAAACAACTTGTACATTTGTCCGCCACTCTTTGATAACACGAATGTGAGTTGTATTAACTGCAAAAATAATAACGCGATCGACAGCAAAACCTTCACCTGTTAGGTTAACAATTTCTTGTAAAATATGCTCAGGGTCGAGGCTAGAATTAAGTGATTGACTAATATAATTGAGGAGGTGTTCGCGCGATGCTTGTTGTTGTACTTGGTTAAAAAGTTGTGCTTGTTGAAGAGCGATCGCTACTTGTGTTGCTAACTTCTCAATCAAATCAATTTCACTCAGTTGCCATTGTCGCGATCGCGAACATTGATGTACTGCTAATAATCCCCAGGCATAGTCACCTTGTAAAATAGGGACAACCAAGCGAGCTTTGACGTGCAATCGTTGCAGTAATGTGGCAAATTTAGGATCAATGTTTGCTTGAGCAAGATTATTAATTTGTTGAACACAGCCACGCTGACATTCTGCCTGAGTTTCTTGAAACCAAGTGCCGCGAATTTGAATCTCAGGATCTAAAGGCCAATTAGCATCTACAGACGCTGCGACAATTTTGCCATTACGATTATCCTCGAAACGAAAGATCATGACGCGATCTGCGTACAGAAATTGCCGAACTTCTGCAACAGTTGTGCTGAGAATTTCATCTAAGTTGAGTGATTGGCGAATTCGAGTCGCAATAGCACTGAGTAGGCGATCGCATTCGGCTTGTTGCTGAAATTGAATTTCAACTTGCTTGCGTGCAGTCACATTGCGGATAATTCCCTCAAGCGCAATTAACGCTCCATCATCGTAGATTGTCACATTGCTTTGTTCTGTCCAAACGATGGCTCCATCTTGGCGAATCCAGCGCAGAATGAGTGGTTGAGGCATTTCTCCATCAAGCGATCGCAGCCATAACGGTTGATCGCCTGGATGAACAATTTGTGAAATCAACAACGGATTGTTGTAACATTCTTGCGGCGTATAACCTGTCACTCTAGTAACGGCAGGACTAATGTAATCAAAGCCTGGAGTTGGAGTAAAGCGATAGCGGTAAATAATATCTTGAGCATTATCAGCAAGTCGGCGAAATCGTTCTTCACTTTCTTGCAAAGCAATTTCAGCTTGGCGCTTTTGATCGCGGAGCATTTTTTGGTCAACAGCTTGTTTAATCGCCTCGCCTAACCGAACCAAACGATCTTTGAGTAAGTAATCAGCTGCCCCTTGCTTCATACACTCGACAGCAACTTCTTCGCTAACACTGCCTGTGACAACAATCAATGGAATATCTAATCCTTGTTGCTGCAATATCTGTAAAGCTTGTAGCGCGCTAAATTGCGGCATTCCATAATCTGAGATGATCGCATCCCATGTCTGACTTAAGCAGATGAGATAATCTCCTGCAGTTTCTACGCGCTGCCATTGCGGTTCAATGCCACAAGAACGAAGTTCGTACAGCATGAGTTCCGCGTCGCTCAGTGAGTCCTCTACAATCAAAATCCGCAATAAAGTGGACATAATTTTTTAAGATACCGGAGGTTGATTCAGCAGCCGCCAATACAAACCTAACTGTCGTACAGCCTCCGTGAACTGCTCAAAGTCCACTGGTTTTACGATGTAGCTATTGACTCCTAACTGATAACTTTCAACGATGTCGCGCTCTTCGCTTGAAGATGTGAGAACGACGACAGGAATAACGCGAGTGCGGGGGTCAGATTTAATTTTCTGGAGAACTTCTAATCCATCAACTTTTGGCAGTTTAAGATCGAGAAGAATGACCCGAGGACCATTATCCATTGAGCGGTGTGCATAGCTGCCAGTACAAAATATAAAATCGAGGGCTTCTGCACCATCTCGCACGACCTCGATATGATTTGTGAGGTGACTACTTTTAAGTGAATGAAGTGTCAGTTCTGCATCACACGGATTATCTTCAACCAGCAAAATTTCAACGGCACTATCTCTCATCAATATCGCCTCACAAAGTAAAGTAGAAAGTTGCACCGCGATCAACTTCTGCTGCTGCCCAAACACGCCCCCCATGACGGTGAATAATACGCTGTACAATAGCTAAGCCTACGCCTGTTCCTTCGTATTCTTCTGCACGATGCAGCCGCTGAAAGACACCAAAAAGTTTATGGGCATATTGCATATCAAAACCGACACCATTGTCTTTGACAAAATAAACATGCTGTCCGGAAGGAATTGACGATGCATCACTTTCTTGCAGACAACCAACAGTGATGTGCGCAACATCATTTTTGTGCGTATACTTGAAAGCATTCGATAATAAATTTACCCAGACTTGTTTAAGTAAAGCAGGATCGGCTTCACACACAGGCAACTGTTCAATCGTCATTTTGACTTGTCGGTTTTGTTGTTCGGCTAAATCTTTTAGTACTTGATGCACGATCGCACTCGGTTCAATGCGTTGTTTTTTTAAAGGCGCGCGACTCAGCCGTGAAAATGTCAGTAGATCGTCAATTAAGCATCCCATTTGCTGCGCATTAGCTTGTACCAATTGCAAGTAGCGTTGCGCATCGGCAGTTAATTGCGGCGTACAATCTTTTAAAAGAATCCGCGAAAAGCCATTGATGGCGCGTAATGGTGCGCGTAAATCGTGCGATACCGAATAGGAAAAGGCTTCTAGTTCTTTGTTGGCTGTTTCGAGTTCCGCCGCCCGATTTTGCAAGTCGGCGTTTAAATGAATGATTTCAGCTTCGGCGCGTTTGCGTTCAGCAAGTTCAGTTTGCGCTTGTTGATAAAGTTCAGATTGTTGGATGGCGATCGCCACTTGGGTTGCCAGTTGCTGGAGAAGATTAATTTCAAGCGGTTGCCATTGGCGTGGTTCTGAACAATGATTGGCAACTAGTAATCCCCACAGTTGTTCTTCTTTTAAAATGGAGACAACTAAGTTTGCTCGCACCTGTAACTGTGCAAGTAAATCTGCATGACAAGGATTTAATCCTGCTGTGTAAATATCCTCTACAACTTGAATTCTTCCTTGTCGATATAACTCGCGATTAGCAGGATGACTAAAAAAAGTGTCTTTAATGTTTTTTCCTGCAATTGCAGCCCATTCGGGTGCTACAGATTCAACCACAACAATGCCACTCCAGTCAGCTTCAAAGCGATAAATAAACACGCGCTCCACTTGGAGAAACTGCCGGACTTCGGCTACTGTCGTGTTTAAAATTGTTGCCAAATTCAACGACTGACGGATGCGTCGTGTAATCTCAGCAACTAATAGCTCGCGTTCAGTTTGCTGTAGCTGGAATTTTGCTGCTTGTATGCGTTCGGTAATATCGCGGTAGGTTGTGACAATGCCTGCAACTGCTGGATCGTGCAACAGATTATTGACAATTACTTCAAAATCTCGTACTTGTTCATGTGCAGTGCGCAATCGAAATTCAGCGGAGATATTGACATTTGGATAATTTTTTGCTTTTTTGAGCAGATCTTCGGCGATCGCCTGATCTTCCTGCAGGACAAAATCAAAGGTATGATACCACGCATCAGGTTCGTAGCCCAAGATCCGTTTAATCGAGGCGCTGGTGTAATTGACTGTACCATCCGCAGCGATCACTGCAATGATATCAGAGGCATTTTGCACCAAAGAACGAAAGCGTTCTTCACTTTGACGTAATGCCTCGGCGCGCGCAGTCTCTGCACTGAGTCGCTGATCGAAAGTAGAAGACACAAGTGCAAGCATCAACACAACTAATGTCGCTATTGCAATTGCAATCCCAAGTAACGTGTTGTCGATAACTTGCGCTGTGTTCTCAATTGTCAGTTGTTGATTGTACTTAAAGCTGACTGCCGCCATTGCGGTGTAGTGCATTCCGGCGATCGCAAAACCCATCACAATCGCACCACCAACTTGCCATCTACCTTGAGCTGTGATAGCTTTTTGCAGACGAAATGCCAGCTGCAGTGCTACTAAAGAAGCCCCAATCGCGATCGCAAGCGACAAGGCAACTAACTTGGGATCGTATTCTGGAGTTGCTTCTAGACGCATTGCTGTCATACCCGTGTAGTGCATTGCGGCAATACTCAATCCCATAACGCCACCACCAGCAATCAGCTGAAGTAAGCCAAACTCACGACTAACAACAAATAAAGCAACACCAGAGGCAATGACAGCAACTGCCATCGAGAGCAACACAAGCGGCAGGTCATACGTAATAGCAATTGGAAGATTATACGCAAGCATCGCGATGAAGTGCATCGCCCAGATGCCTACTCCCATGGCGATCGCTCCCCCACTTAACCAGAGTTTCCGAATTTGCCCAGTGGCAACAGTAACGCGCCCAGATAAACTCAGTGCTGTGTAGGAAGCAACAATGGCGATCGCAATCGACAGGAATACAAGCCCTAAATCATGATGGGACAACAATACATCTGTTGTATCGGACATCGTTTTTATTTACCCCTGTGCTTTTCTGCTTCTCTGCTGCCTATTAAGCTGAACCTCAAAGCGAATCGGTATTATGACCTGCGCGATAGCAAACAATCCTAACAAACCGTAAAACCGAGTGTCCATACAAAAAAACTCTCAAGTGAGAGGCTGTTGTACTTTACAAAGAAAACTGAGCGGATTTTTAGCTGAGAACAGCAATCACACCACCCATCGCCGCCGCAATTGCCGAAACAACTGCCGTAGCAAAGAGCCACCATGCCGCACTTCCTGCTGCCTTGCGGGTTTCTTCAGCTTGCCGTTGAGCTTGAACTTTAACTTGTTCAAGACGACGTTGTGCTTCTTGTTGAACTCGCTCTGCCCGTTGCAGGACGTTGTTACGCGCACCTTCGATTTGGTCGATAATTCGGTTAGCATCTGCTTCCGAAATGTCCTCGCGCGAACTCATAATAGCGACGAGTGTTTCGCGGTTAAATGAGCCTAAGCGATCGCGAATTGCATCAAAGCCTGCTTGTGGATCGTCAAACAACTTACGCACATCTTTTTTGATGCCATCGTAGTTCAGTTCAGGGCGATCTAGTGAATTTAAGTAATTACGGATTCTGCCAAAAACACCATCAATGACGTCTTGGATGCGGCGTTGAATTGCCCGTACTTGCTCAACAAATTGATCGCGTACCGCTAAAACCTGATCGACAGTGCGTGCCGCTTCCTCCTCTGACATATCACCCCGTGCTTGCACAAGAGCAATGATCGTTGAACGATCAAAGTGTGACAAGCGATCGCCTAAACTTTCTGCCCCAGCGCGTGGATCGTTGAGCAGTAAGTACAGTTCGCGCTTAATTGCTTCAGGATTCAACTCATCCTTACCAGTACTGCGCAAGTAGTCTTCCAAGTTTTGTTGGAAGTTTTGCACTCTGGCTTGAGTACGTGCTGCCAAGCGGCGTGGCGAACGAATAATATCGCGAATCGACACTTGGATTTGATTGATAATTTGGTTAACTTGCTCTTCGCTTAGGTCTTGGCGTTGACTCAAGAGTTTTACCAAAGTATCGCGATCGACTTGTGCAAGTCGTCGTCGCAGTGCTACAGCACCTGCTTGCGGATCTTCAAACAGCCTTGCGAAGTCGCGTTGAATGCCTTCTGGATTGAGTTCATCTTTACCTGTATTGCGCAGGTATTCAGCGATTGTCTGTGTCACCGAATCGTACTGCTCTTTAGCTTTGCCTGCAATGATTTGCGGCACATGCGTGATGTCGTACCATGTTCCTTCTACTTGATGCAGAATTTGGTCAATCTGCTCTTCAGATAAGTCATCACGCTGATTTAATAGCTGGAATAAAGTATCGCGATCAAAACGCGACAATCGCGCCTGTACTGCGGCTGCCCCAGCTTGAGGATCTTCCAATAATTTTTGCAGATCGCGCTTGATTCCTTCAGGATTAAGTTCGTCTTTACCAGTATTACGTAGATAAGACTCTAAATTAATCCACAGCGTTTCTGCTTGTTGTTTAGCTTGATCCGCAACATTTTGCGACTCAAATAAAACTTGCTGGCGAACCTCTTCCACCCCATTAAGAATCGTTTCTGCTTCTTCTGGCGTGATGTCGCTGCGTTGTAGCAGAATTGGTCTTAACGAACCACTTTCTAACCGCGCCAAGCGCAAAGTCAGTGTTTCATGATCCGTTTCTTCATCCTCGAGTAATGGCTTGAAATCTTGCGCCATTTTTTCAGGAGTCAAATCTGCTTTACTTGTTACCAACAGATAACTCTCGACACGACGCTGTAAGTCTTGAACTGCTTCTCTTTCTTCTTCTGCTCGAACGATAGTCAACACTTCTTGACGAATGCTTTCTAGCTGATCGGCAATCTCCTGAATTTTTGCCTGCGTAAAGACACCCCGTTGTTGCAGAAGATCGGCAAAGTCTTGACGTGAAATTTGCTCAATCTGACGCCTTACTGTACCTGGATCAGCAGCCGGATCGTAGAGAACATCACGAAATTCTTGGTTAACTTTTTCACGGTTAATCTGCCAAGAATAAGTGTTCAGCAAATAGTTTTCTACATCTGCCCGAATCGTGTTGTAAGGTACGGCAGCACTCTTGATACCTACTTGATCGGCAACCTTGTCAGCTTGATCTGTTGCTTTGTCTCTTGCTTGCGAAAGCGAACTCAAGATCTTTTCAACATCCAAATCTGAAAGATCGGCTCTACCCATCACAAGTCCCATCAAGGTTGTCATTCCTTGCTGAATTGTACTTTGAATAGGTCCTACGCCTCCTGCGGTCGATCCCTGAGTTCCTTTACCGGAACGGACTTCCGCAATTAGCTGATCTACCTTGGCACTCAATTCGTCAGTTTTAGCTTGCCCAGGCTGTGCTGACTTGAGATAATCTACCAACTCACCTAAGCGATCCTTTTGAGGAGCTTGTTGTGAAACAACTTGTCTCCACACACTTTCAAGTTGATCGACAATGCGGTTAATATCTCGTCTTGAAAGATCAGTACGAGTGCTGACTAATTCTACAAACTTCTGTCGGTCAATATTACGTAGGTCTTCTGTACCTGCAATCTCTCGCAGTTGCGGATCGTTCAACAGGTTTTCAAATTCCTTGCGGATATTAGAGATGTCTAATTCGGGAGGACGTAGTGTGTCTAGATAGTCTTCAATATTTTCCCGAATTGTCAGCGGATCAATCGCACTGCCAATCTCACGTCTTACAGCCGCTGCTGCTGCTTCAGCAGTTGCCACAACTTGAGTATTGACAGCCTTTGCACCTAATGCAGCAGTTGCAGTACCAACAATAGCTTGGAATCCAGATGTTGCTGTATTTACAACTGAGCCAATCAGGGAACCTACAGTAGTGGAACTAAACCAAAACAGTAGCAAAAAATATGCACCCCAAATGACAAGTCCAAGAATTGCTCCTAGTCCCACATCTAGAGTTAACAAGCTTAACTTCACTGCTAAAAGACAAGCAATGAATAAAGCAACACTCACTGTGACTAGTGTCCAAATTCCTACCGCAGTACCTATTTTGCGAATTGTCCCTCCGACACTATCAGATCCGCTGCTACTGGAGTCTGAGTTTGAGTCTGAGGAATGACCTAGGTAAGAAATGCCAGCTGCAACCGAGAGGTTTGTCAACACTAACTGAATGGCAAAGGCAAGAATAACACCAGAAATTAAAGCAACAAAAAATCTCGGTCCTGAGAAAACGAGTGCTGCTTCGGCTGGTGTTACTGCCCCTGGAGTTACTGGTACCTGTGCTATCCAAGATAGCGCGTGGTCTGGTTCCAGTAGTATTTCCGTATTCTGAAACATGGTATCCTTTGGTCAAAGCTTAAATCAGCGTAGATTATAAGATTACATGAGAAAAAACTCTGTATCTTTAGCAATACTCAACTTTTTAGCTCAGAGTCTTTGAATCGGATAGGCTAAGGCATCCCTCTAAGGTCTGAAAACCTGTATCCTCAACAAAATTAGGTAAGTACAAGAATCAATAAAGTCTAGTAGCTTTCCTTACTCTAACTTTATTAACCTCCGATAAGATGTAACACTTTATTGAAATCTTTGAAGACTTACACCCTCCAACGGTGGAATTACCACCTTTAAAAATACCTTAAGAATCGCTCTTTAGACTTGGTTTCATATTGTATCTATAGACAGAAAGTGTCACTTAAATAGATCGATACAGTTAAAAGTGTCTAAAGGGTTTTTTAGGAGCAAAATATGGACAGCAACACAAATCTACCTGCAGTCGCTAAAGAGTATAACGGTAAAGATCGTAATGCTTTTCTTTTTGGATGGAATCCCCAAGCTGAACTCTGGAACGGACGCCTAGCAATGATTGGTTTCCTTGCTTATTTACTTTGGGATTTAGCAGGCTACAGCGTTCTACGAGATGTACTTCATTTAATCAGCTACTAACTAAGTTGAGTGCGAATATGTTACTAGATAATTACGAATTGATGTTATCAACATATTCGTAACTCTTCTTTCTTTTACTTTGGGGAACAATCCATTTATTACAAAAAGTATATTTCATCTTTTAAATCTATAAAACTGTCAAAGAAGGTTAAGATTTTAATTGACTGCTTGAGGTAACAAAAACCAAAACCGCCAACCTCCCTCAACCAAAGGTGTATAGCCAATACTTCCGCCCCAGCGTTCTACCGTAATACGGCAAAAATATAGACCAAGACCACTTCTGCCAGCTTTTTATTCGCCTTAAGTAAATTTTTGAAATAAACTTGTAGCAACCTCAGGGGATACACCAGAACCCTCATCATCAAATACAAACAACATAGATTCTTTCTCAAGTTGGATAGTCACAGTGACATTAGTATTTGATAGACTGTGCCTCCAAGCATTCTCGCTCAAATTAGACAGTACTCTTTCCAAAAGAGACTTTTCTCCAATGATCCAATCTTGGTTATTGTCAATTTTGCTAGCAACTTCTAAACGGATTTTGTTCTCAACAAGAAGTGATGAGAACATAGTGACCACTCTTGGCAACTGAGACATATCTGGAGTAAAAGTCTCAAGTGACGCAACTTCAGCAGAAAATGTATTTAGAATCTCTTGAATTAAGAATTCTTGTCTTTGAGTCTGGGTTTTACCCATTTCTAAATAGTCTTCAGATTTAGCTGTCAACCCTTGTAAGCCAATAAGTGCAAAGCAAGATTTGATGCCTGTTAGCGATCCTGCTAAATCATGAATAATACACTGTACTAAGTACTATTGCACCTGAAGTAATACCAACTCCGATACTAAAGTATTGGTAAATTGTTTGCTTGTTGAAATTCTCTAATTTCTTTTGCGACTTCAATCATGCTAAATGCAGCATTAACTGCTAGCTTGGTAACAGAGTCTGCCGTAGATAAAATGCCAAATAAAGCAGTAGTATCTTCAAACATATTACCAATTGTGCCACCTCGCTCAAGAATTGGTTGAACTCTTCTTAAGAAATAAAGATTTAATGTATTAAATGCAGTTTCAGGAGGATACTTATCTAGATAATCTAGGTATCCCCGAATGTCAGCAATCATAATGGTCAATTCACGATATTCTGCTAATGGAAAAGTAATAAATTTTGAAAGTACTTCTTTCTCCAAACTTTGAATTAAGTATTGATGTAATATCTTCAATTGCTGTTGAGAGATCAAGCTCAAATCATTATTTCTTTAAAGTATCGGCAGTCACGCTACCTATAGCTATTATCAGCTTCCTGGATTATTATGTAATTATTAATACTTTAAGTAGAGACTTACGTAAGTGCTAGTAAGTAGAAGCTATTAGATAGAGTCTTTAGAAACGTTCAACAGTTAAGCTTGAAAACATTTATTCTGACTCGGTTTTCTGCTTTAAAAACTCATCTAAGTTTGCAAATACGTAAGTCGTCTTGCTTGGTTTGTTGTTTAATGAGCTGGTGTAAACAGTTCAGGTGTAAAGCTACCATGCAACCCGTAAGGAATATGGTGCTTGAGATGGAGACGGGCGATCGCACCTTGCTCAAGATTTCGCGCATCTAAAATCACCACATCTGAACGATGATGTGTCGCATCATAAACCAGTGCTAATATCCAACCATCATCTTCACCTTCACCATGAGGGCGTTCAACAAAAATTGGTTCGCTGACAAAACCACGAGGTGCAGCACTCCAGAGTTGTCGGTGTCCTGATTCTAAATCAACTTTGAGAATTGCTTGCAATGGGGCATTACCAGTATTCGCGTGCGCCGCACCTAAGTACAAGTAACGACAAGAACGTCCAACTTTTTCAGGATGCATTGTCGGAAATTCACAGCACCGAGGTTCGATCAACTCCCGCGATACCGATTGCTGCTGTAAGTTGACATGAAAGCGCCACATCTGTCCTGGTTGGAGTGCATCAAAATCAACTTGTTTAAAATCACTTCCGGCTTCGACTTCCGGAAAAGATTCATAGCAAATTGAGTCTATAAAAATTTCCTCACCTTGCTCAAACGCATTCGCATGATGAAATACAAAACCAGATTGCGTTTCGAGAATTTGCATTTGTCGCGATTTATGTCGCGGAATCACAATAATGCGTGTTGGTTGATTGGGCTGAAATTTAATACACTCTCCCGCACCACGCCAACCAAAAACAAAAGGAATCGGATTAAATGCGATTGGGTTTTGGAAGAAAATGCAGTAATTTTCGGTGATGGCAAAATCGTGAATAAAAGCGAACCCAGGAACATTGTGCGCGTGTTGGCGAATAACGTTACCAGAGGGATCTAGTTCAAAAATTGTAATGGTTGAAGATAGACCTGGCTTGATCGAGAAGTTGACCATGCATGGTGCGCCATCATCTTGGTTACACTGAGGATCAATGCGAGGATGGGCGGCAAAAGCTTCGCCATCAGCTAAAACACCGTTGAGTGAGTCTTTCCCTAATGTTTCTAGTGTTGCTGGATCGAGGCGGTGGGGATCAGCAGCTTCCCACAGTGCGAGGAGTTTACCACCCCAGTAAACAACGTTAGTATTAGCAATGTTTTTTAGTCGCAGATCAAAAGCGTTCGCTAGCCAACCACCAGGCTTTTGCGTGCCAAAAACACCACGGTAGAGGATTTTACCCGCTTGTTGTTCTTCTACAAACGCAGCAGTACGCACAAAACGATTGCGAAAGTGAGCGCGACCATTGTGAAAAGCGATCGCACTGATCATGCCATCACCATCAAAAGGATGATGTATGGCATTACCATCAACATCTAATAACCCAGGACCATTACGAAACAACGTTCCTTGCAGTTCTGGTGGAATTTGCCCCTCAATATCATCAATCCAGTAATCGTATTCAGTTTTAAGAGATTCGTATCCTCCTTGCCAATCTTGGCGCTGATAGGAGTGGGTAGGAACTGTAGATGCGCGTTCGTGAAGTTGCATAGCTAGTGGAAGAGTGATCAGTAGTTATGGGCTAGAAAAATGAAGTTCTCTATTCAGCAGGTTCTTCAGCTGGTTGTTGTAACAATGACTGCGGTACCAATTCAGACATCAATTCAGGTAACAGGCTTTGTCCAAGCTTGGTGGGAGTAGTGTCAGTCTCAATCTCCATAGCAGCTTCACTGGGCTGAGTTGCATCTGTGGCAGGAAGCCAGCTCAAAAATGGTAGTGGTAACAATGTGCTGACATTAGCAATGACAACCAGTATCCAGAGATTACTAAAGTTGGTCTGTGTAATTCCCATCAAATGCATCAGCAACGCGCCGAATTGATAGGAAAGCAGTCCTCCTAAGTTAGAAATGGACATCAATAAAGCGAATAACGTTGCTTCCACTCCTGGGGGGCACAGACGGGCTGCCAATACGAGAACTGGCATATAAGCAATCTGTCCCATGACTGTGAGAATTAGATTGTCGCCAATACTAAACCAATGGTCATCGATACCTAAAGCGCGGTTAGTATGCGTGACTAACAACAGCATACTCATCCCTAGTACTGCTGAAAGTAAGGTACTCCAACCAAAAATCACGCGAAACGGGACATTTTTCAAAAAGCGATGAAACAACCACACTCCAACAAGCGAGGCGATACTTGTTACTAAGCGGACTCTGCCTAAAAACTCTGGTTCAAATCCCAATTCGTTAGTGGTGAAGAAGAAGAAGGCTGCATCAGCTGTAGGAGTTGCTTGCCAAATGAACACAAATGCAGCAGGAAGCCAAATTGCTTTTTGAGTAATTGCTTTGCGTAATTCCTCAAACTGATGCTTGACAGTTGACAAATCAGGTTTTTCTGTGACTGGAGACTCCGCAATTAACCAAGCCACTCCAGAGACAATTAACGGAAAAGAAGCAGTAATCCAAAAAATTGTGCGAGTGGAAAAGTGCTCTAGTAGTAATCCACTAAAATAGGCGGTGATCAAGCCACCAAAAGCTGAAGTTCCCCAACACAAGGATTGTAACGACCCGACCTCTCCCTGTGATTCGGCGCGCGCGCGTTCTACTACAAGTGAGTCAACAATCACATCACCGATTGCAACCGACAAAGAGCCAACTGCGAGTGCCAAGGTGGCGGCAGTAGAAGTTTGGACAATTGTTGCCAAACCTGCCCAGGAAAGCGCTCCTAAGATGCCAGACAAGATCAAATAGGGACGCCGACGGTAGCCAAGAATAGGCAATCCATCTGAGATAAAGCCAAATAATGGCTTAACAATCCAAGGCAACGCCACAATACCAAACAGCGCTGACACTTCAGCTGGGCTTAAACCTAACTCATCTTTAAGGAAAAAGCTTACCGCCAGCCGCGCCAATCCCAAGATACCTTGCACAAAGTAAACAACTAATATGCCCAGTAACTCTGGAGTTGGTTCGTGACCAAAAAATAGTGTTTTTGTCAAGGAGCTTTTCAAACTCGTACCACTTGGAGAAATAAACATTGATAATTCTTAATAAATATCAATGCTTACTATAGTATCCATCTACCCTAGGATGTGTAACCCCTATGACGCCGATGTAAATGTCTACTGTGGTTACAAAACCCCCTTTGAACTGGGAATTGCACCCGCCCGTCGAAGATCGACTTCCACAGCCATGCGCATGGCTCTAGCAAAGGCTTTAAAGGTTGCTTCGATGATGTGGTGTGAGTTGATGCCATCAAGTTGACGAATATGTAGTGTCATTTGACTGTGGTTGACGATCGCCACAAAAAATTCCCGCACAAGTTGAGTATCGTATGTCCCAACACGCTGAGTCGGAATTTGTAAGCCGTAGCTAAGATGAGGACGTCCAGAGAAATCTAGCGCAACTTGTACTAAAGCTTCGTCTAGGGGTGCCAGAAAGTTGCCGAAACGGACTATACCTTTGCGATCGCCTAACGCTTTATGAAGCGCTTGCCCTAAAGTAATGCCAACATCTTCGTTAGTGTGGTGATCGTCAATTTCAATGTCGCCTGTTGCTTGGATGTCTAAGTCAATCAAACCGTGCGACGCGATTTGATGCAGCATATGATCGAGAAAAGGTATGCCTGTTGCTGCTGTACACTTTCCTGTGCCGTCGAGATTCAAATTAACTTGGACATTAGTTTCACCTGTAGTCCGGTGAATTGAGGCAGTCCGAGCTACCGCGATCTGAGAAATTTCGCTGAGGGTGTCACCCTGACCTAGAGTACTGCTTACCTGCATGGAGTCAAAATTAACTACTAGAAAAATTCTATTACCATGCTACACATTGTGCTTGCAGGCAGGATGCCTGCGTCTATAGCGTCAAATTAACTACATTCCCATAATTTGATAGCCAGCATCGACATACAAAATTTGACCAGTGATACCGCTAGCGAGATCGCTACACAAAAAAGCTGCTGCATTACCAACTTCAGTTTGGGTAACAGTACGCCGCAAAGGAGCAACTTCTTCAACGTGATGAATCATATCCAAAATACCACCAACTGCTGAAGAGGCAAGCGTGCGGATTGGTCCTGCTGAAATGGCATTGACACGAACATTTTGCGAACCGAGTTCTGAGGCTAAATAGCGGACACTCATTTCTAATCCGGCTTTGGCAATTCCCATGACGTTATAGTTTGGTACAACGCGATCGCCGCCTAAATATGTCAATGTCACAATACTTCCGCCTTCTGTCATCAAAGGTTTTGCGGCTCCACTTAACTGAATGAGCGAATAAGTGCTAATCTCTAGAGCCTTGGCAAAACCAGAGCGTGAGGTATGACTAAATTCACCACTTAAATCTTCTTTGTTAGCAAAAGCAAGACAATGAATTAGGATATCGAGTTTGCTCCATTTTTCTTGAATTGCGGCAAAGGTAGACTCAATTTGTGTCTCATTTTGAACATCACAGGGAACAAATAAACTGGGATTGAGTGGTTCTACAAGTTCTGCAACTTTTTTTTCCATCTTTCCCTTCTCATCAGGAAGGTAGCTTACCCCAATGTTGGCTCCTGCTTTGTGTAGTTGTTGGGCAATTCCCCAGGCGATCGAGCGATTGTTAGCAATGCCAGTCACTAAGGCATTTTTTCCAGTTAAATCGAGCATGGTAGTTAACTTATGCAACCTTCTTGAGGATACTGGAATTAGGCACAAGGAGCGAATAACTAGTGGCTAGTTATGAGTTATTGAAAGGCATTTGTAATATTCTTAACTCAACACTCTTAACGAGTAACTCTCATAACTCTGCTTTCTTAATTTTCTCATTTAAGGTCTTGACAAGTTATGCTAGCTACTAATGAACAGACGAATACTAAGTAAATTTATATTAAAGTCTTGATTTAAGGGCAAGGAATTTGTAATTTTAAACTTTATGTAAAGTAGAATACAAAACCCCGAATGCAAGTCGGCTTAAGTGATTTAAGGTCTAAAAGCTGGTGTGGAATGTTGAATTGGTGTAGGCTTTCGAGCATCGGTAAGGGCAAGGATATATGGTCGTGACGCAAGATAGACCGCTAGCAGCTGTATTTCGTCAGGTGGGAGCTGGTTCATTTCCACCAGTTGTAGAAACCTTCGAGAGAGGTAAAACTATATTTTTTCCTGGCGATCCAGCAGAAAGAGTGTATTTTCTCATCAAGGGTGCAGTGAAGCTTTCGCGGGTTTATGAGGCTGGAGAGGAAATCACTGTGGCGCTGCTTCGCGAAAACAGTGTTTTTGGGGTATTGTCGCTGCTAACAGGAAACCGCTCTGATCGGTTTTATCATGCTGTGGCTTTTACGCCTGTAGAGTTGTTATCAGCACCAATAGAGCAAGTAGAACAATCTTTAAAAGATAATCCTGAGTTATCTATGTTGATGCTGCGAGGCTTATCTTCGCGGATTTTACAGACAGAAATGATGATTGAAACTTTAGCGCACCGCGATATGGGATCTCGGTTGGTCAGCTTTTTACTCATTTTGTGCCGTGACTTTGGTGTTCCCAATGCAGATGGCATCACAATTGACTTGAAGTTGTCGCATCAGGCGATCGCAGAAGCCATCGGTTCGACTCGCGTAACTGTCACAAGACTACTAGGAGACTTGCGTCAAGAGAATATGATCTCAATTCACAAGAAAAAAATTACAGTGCACAATCCAGTGGCGTTGAGTCAACAATTTAGTTGAGCGAGCGAGATAGTGAGTGATTAGTTACTAGTTGCTAGTTACTAATCACTAGTTCTTCCCATCTCTAAAATTCTTTGCTGACCTTAACTTTCTCCTAAAAGGTAGTAGGCTGTATCTGGAGGGGTAATGAAAAGCTAAAAATGACCACCGGATACATCTTAATTGCATCAATTTTAATTTTAGGAGGCGTAATTGCAACGGTGGGCGATCGCCTAGGTACGCGAGTTGGTAAAGCGCGTTTAAGCTTATTCAATCTTCGCCCCCGCAACACTGCTGTAGTCATCACCATTTTGACTGGAAGTATTATTTCTGCTTCTACTTTGGCAATTTTATTTGCTGCAGATGAACGTTTGCGCACTGGAGTCTTTGAACTTGAAGAAATTCAAAGTGAACTGCGAGATAGACGCCAACAGTTAGAAACAACTCGTCAACAACTTGAAGCAACAACTGAAGAAAAAACACAAGTTCAACAAGAATTAATCCAAGCAAGAGCAGAACAAAAAGCAGAACAACGAGAAGCCCAGAGAAGAGAAGCAGAAGCACAGCAACGTTTAGAAACAATCAATGAATCATTACAAGCAGCGCGGACACAGCAAGCACAGACACAAACACAACTGAATCGCACACAAGCAAGACAAGCACAGACGCAAGCACAACTGAATCAAACACAAGAACAACTAACTCAGATTTCTACTCAGTTTCAACAAGCACAAACAAGATTGAGAACGGTTTCTCAACGAGCCAAAGAATTGCGTGCAGAAATTCAACAAGTACAAACAGAATTACAGCAGTTAACCGAGCAGCGAGATCAGCTAAGAGCGCAAATCACTAAGCGGGATCAAGAAATTGCTAAGTTAGATGAAAGTATTACACAACGGGATCAAGTTATTGCCCAACGAGAAAGTCGTCTCAAACAATTAGAAACTCAGCAAAACTATCTAGAACAGGAAGCACAAAACTTAGAAAGAAATTTACAAGTATTGCGACGGGGAAATGTTGCTTTGTTCAGAGGACAAGTTTTATCTGGTGGCGTGGTGCGAATTGTCGATCCTAAAGCTGCTCGTCAAGCAGTCGATCAACTGCTTGTAGAAGCAAATAAAACTGCGGTGAGATTCACTCAGCCAGGCATTGAGCAAAATGAGCAAATAGTAAACATCTCTTCTGCACAAGTCGATCAATTGATTAAGCAGATTGATGATGGTCATGACTATGTTATTCGGATCGTGTCAGCAGGCAACTATGTCTTAGGAGAAAGATCAGTTCAAGTTATTGCAGATGCGGCACAAAACCAAGTTGTTTTTCGCCCTGGTGATGTCTTAGCTGCTATTTCTGCGAATCCCGCTACTATGTCTGACACAGAATTGAGGCAAAGAGTAGAACTTCTCTTAGGAGCTTCTAATTTTCGGGCACAACGAGCAGGTATTTTAGGCGATACAATCCAAATAGGAGACAATCGGATTGAAACACTGATTGGTTTTATCGACCAGTTGAAGCAATACAATCAACCCGTAGAAATTCAAGCAGTAGCCGCAGAAGTCACTTACACGTCGGGACCTTTGAAGGTGGAATTATTAGCAATGCAAAATGGGCAAGTTGTGTTCCGTACTTGATTAAGGGGTGAGTGGCTAGTGGGAGTGTAAAAGAGAAATCTAATTGCTATTTTCCCCGCCTACCCTCTGATCCGTGACTTCTCATAAAAAGGTTTGTCAATGCAGCCAACAATTTTGGGGTTTGATCCAGGACGAGATAAGTGTGGAATAGCAGTGATGGGGCTAGATCGAACACTGTATTGTCACCAAGTTGTCTTAGCAACAGAGGCGATCGCAGCTATCGAACAACTCCGCCAACAATTCCCTATTTCTCTGGTTGTCATTGGAGATCAAACAACTGCTAAAAACTGGAAGCAAAAATTAGTAACAGAACTATCTGAATCGCCATCGATTGTCATGGTTGATGAAAGATATACGAGTTTGGAAGCACGCGATCGCTACTGGCAAATGTTTCCCCCTCAAGGACTGCAACAACTCTTACCGCGCGGTTTACGCCAACCACCAAAACCGATTGATGATATTGTTGCCATTCTGCTCATTGAACGATATCTCAATCGACTAGCACAATAAGAGTTTTGAATTTTGAGTTTAAGAAAACTCTTTTAATTCAAAACTCACCCCTTTTAAAGTTCTGCACGGATAGTAAAAGCGTAGTCTCCTCCTGGTTCGAGTTGATAATCTTTCTGTTCTAAAAAGCGTCCTAGTGGTTCTTTGATGAGAGCACGACCTTGAGAAGGTTTGACAGACAGTTCGCCACGCCGAAAACACCATTGAAACTGCCATTCAAAATCTCCAGCTCTTACTTCTCCTTCTAACAAGCCATGCTGCCAGGACTGTCGCGTAATCCTAACATGGGCAGTGGTTTCAGGTAAACGCTTACGACTCACAATCCTTCTTTTCCCAATCTTGACAGCTTGAATAATCAGATAATTAACTTTTCATTGTGACCAGAGACTACTACTCAAAACAAAAGTACAAAGACATAAATTTGCATTTCTGACAATGTATATTGTTTCAGATGTCAATAGCTTTTTGGTGAGAGAACCGAACACCTTTTGTCCTGAAAACATGATTAGGATCGAGATGATGCGATCGCCTATTTAAATTTATATAGCAATGATTAATATCATTAGGACATGATGGAGACTCAGAATCATTACTCAAACTACGGTCAAGGTAATGGCTAACCACTGTTTTAACCCTGAACCCTGACTGACTTCTAACCCCTGCTATGTGTCATCTCGTAAGCACCGCCAATTCAATGCTAATACCAGGAGGTAAGACAATTGACTTTTGCATTGCCTGACCCGAGTTCTGATCAAAACAAGTTCCCTTCAAATATAGAGCAGCGATCGCAGCGCGATCAAATGCCATCAGAATCTTTTGGAGAAAGCAATTCTTCTCTATTGGATGCTTGGGATGATGCAGATTTAGATCAGGCAATTTCGAGTGTTGCTGAGATTCAAGCAGAGTTGAACTATCAACAAGCAAAAGATACTTTGCACAATTTAGTCACTAAACTCGATTTGACTTCTCAAGAACGTCGTGGTTTAGAAGCGGAGATTCAACAATTAGAAACGATGCTCGGTAACTTAGAGCGTCGAGTGTTACAAATTGCTGCCTTTGGTATGGTAGGTCGCGGGAAGTCCTCTTTACTCAATGCTTTAGTGGGACAACAAGTATTTGAAACTGGTCCACTGCACGGCGTGACACGCACTGCATCGCGTGTAGCTTGGAGCATTAGTGAAGAAAGTATCAATGGCGATCGCTATCAAAAAGCAACGCTTACGGGTGCTGGGGCTTCTCAAATTGAACTCATTGATACTCCAGGTTTGGATGAGGTTGATGGTGAAACTCGTGCTGAGTTAGCAAGAAAAATTGCTGCACAAGCTGATTTAATTTTATTTGCTGTTGCTGGAGACATAACTCAGGTAGAACATGGGGCTTTGTCGCAACTAAGGGAAGCTGGTAAACCAATTTTGCTTGTCTTCAACAAAATAGATCAATATCCTCAAGCAGATCGCATGGCGATTTATCACAAAATTCGTGACGATCGCGTACGCGAGTTACTCTCACCGGATGAAATTGTGATGGCGGCGGCTTCTCCGTTGGTAAGAACAGCGGTGCAACGCCCTGATGGAACGCGCGGCGTGCAGTTACGTGCAAGCACCCCCCAAGTTGAGGAACTCAAGCTGAAAATCTTAGAAATTATGCATCGAGAAGGTAAGGCTTTGGTTGCACTCAACAGTATGCTTTATGCTGACAATATTAACGAGCAACTCGTCCAGCGCAAGCTCGAAGAGCGCGATCGCAGTGCAAACGAACTCATTTGGCGGGCAGTGATGACTAAAGCAACAGCGATCGCCCTCAATCCACTCACCGTTGTTGACCTTGTGAGTGGTGCAGTTATAGACATTGCTTTAATTTTGAGTTTATCTAAACTTTATGATATTCCTATGACTCAAACTGGTGCTGCTGGGCTGTTACAAAAAATCGCCATCAGTATGGGTGGAATTAGTATTAGTGAACTTTTGGCAAACTTAGGACTCAGTTCGCTGAAATCTTTACTTGGTTTATCTGCGAGTGCAACTGGTGGTCTTGCTTTAAGTCCTTATGTTTCTGTGGCGCTCACGCAAGCAGGAGTTGCTGGGGTATCTTCTTATGGAATTGGACAAGTCACCAAGACTTACTTAGCCAACGGCGCGACTTGGGGTCCGGAAGGTCCTAAAGCAGTTGTCCAAAGCATCTTGGCTTCACTGGATGAAACCTCCATTATTAGTCGCATCAAAGATGAACTGCGTAGTAAGTTAGGGGCGAGGGGTGAGTGATTAGTTTTGAGTTATGAGTTTTGAATTTTGAATTAAAAGAGTTTTGAATTAAAGATTTTTCTCAACTCTGTTCAACTCATAACTCAACACTTCACGACTCAAAACTTGTAGTCTCCCCCTACTCTCTTCTACTAACGCGGTGGTTGATTGCGTTGTTCTTGAAATGAACTTAAGACGTTACGCACTTGTTGCGCGGCAATATCGCGACCACCCAAACCAAAGGCGATCGCGACGGCGACAGCGACAGCACCTAAAAGTAGTCCAAACGCTAAGTTAACAATTTCAGTGGCAATTCCGATTTGTTGCAATGCCAAAGCTGAAACAAACGCAATGATTGCAATGCGTGCTACTTGACCTAGTAATTGTGCTTGACGATTGCTAGAGGAACTCACAATCAAGCTGTAAGCCAGATTTGCTAAGAATAGCCCGATAGCAAATACAATCAAGCCAGCCAAAATTCGTCCGAAGATGACAATTAAACCGCTGACAAGAAGTGTCAGTGCTGGAATATTGAGGATATTGACTGCTGCTACAGTCGCAAACAGCATAATCCCTACTAAGGTAATAATTCCGACAGCTTCTGATGGCGTGCGTGTTGTAATTGCAGCTGCAGCGTTTTCAGCAGTAGTGCGTTCAGGCTGTAATACAGTTTCTTGGTCACTACCAGGCGCTGGGATGACAAAGACTTCTTCGGTTCTTCTGACATCAGTAGGAGTACGACGTCTTTGTAAGCCAGACAACCCAATTATGGAGAAAATGTTATCAAAGCCCAAGCTGGAGAGAATGTTGGTCACAAGATCTGCAACAAAGCGCCCCAAGAAATAACCCAAAATGAGAATCAACGCAGCGGTGAAGATCGCGGGTAGCGCGTTGAGGATTTGCTGTAGCATAGCGATCGCCGGCACAGAAATCGCATTAATTCGCAGGGCATTTAATGCTGCAATTGCTACGGGAATCAAAATCAGCACATAGACAATTGTGCCAATAATGCCTGAGAGCGATTGTGTTGATGTACTGGTTCGAGTTCTACCTAAACCGAACCGTTCTCCCATCTGATCAACTCCGGTTGATGCCAGTAAATTGGTGACAATTCGGCGGACAACTGTAGCAAGTAACCAACCTGCAGCGGCAATTAAAACTGCTGCCAAGATATTTGGTAAAATTAACAGAATCTCATTCACCAAGTTCTGTACTGGGAGCAATGCTTGCTGCAACCCTAATGTATCGAGAACCGGAATGAGAAACAGTAAAAAGATAAACCAGTAAAGCGCATTACCAATCGTTTCGCTCAGCGACATTTGATTTGGTTCGCGGGTTTCGTCGGGCGCGCGCTGGTCTAAACGTTCATCTAGTCGTACTGCTTGTAGTCCTCGAGTTGTAATTATTTTTACGAGCGTTGCAATTAGCCATGCAACACCAAACAGCAGCAATGCTCCTATTAACCGAGGAATAAAGCCAAGAACGAGATTGAGGAAGTTATTGAGTGGCTGTGATACTGCTTGCAGATTTAATGCTTGTAAAACTGCGATCGCAGTAAAGAGGATAATAATCCAAAAGACGATGTTGGCGATTAAGTTTTCGACTCGCGGTAGATCTCCAGAGTCACCACGCCCAACAAGACCTCCAGCAATGCGGTTATCTATATTGGTGCGGCTGAGGAGACTTTTTGTGAGCGATTTAGCGATCGCTGCAATAATCCAGCCGACGATCAAAACTAACAGTGCTGCTAGTAAGCTAGGTAGAAAGGCAACTAAGCCTGCTAGTAAGCCAGTTGTGACGCCCACAGTCTCTTGTACTGCTTGCCCTGTTTGCTGTAGTGGTTGTCCTCCTGGAGCTTGTTGAAATTGTGCCAGTAGTTGATAGTCTAGAATTGGCACTTTCATCATCGTTGCTATGCCTTGCCAAGTTCCATTCATGGTTTTTTAGAGTAAACGTCAAGTGTGAGGAGAGACACGAGTATTTTTAGCAGATGCGGTTATTCCTGTGAATAATCCTACAGTTGAGTTGGTTTATTTGCGTGTGTTGGTAAGTAAATTACCCAATAAAATAGAATATTACGTCAATATTCAGATTGATCGCGAATCTTCTGTTTGGCATCTACCCCTATGGGTAACTATCTCTAAAAATTTATTGTTTTCGCTTGATCTTCCCTTGAGTTGGGACATAGGTAATGGGTAACAGGTCATAGAAAAGTTTTTAGCACTTGGCAATTAGCATTTAGCTACACAGACGCTAACCGCTAACCACTAACGGCTAATTCTATTTGAATGACCAATGACCAATCACCAGCCTTAACGCTACATTTGTTGCTACCCACTGAGGCATATGTCTTTTAGTCAAGTTTTAGAGCAATCAATTGATATCGATGCGAGTCCTACTGTAGTAGATCGTTGTATCACAGAGCGAACGCTGATGCATCGCTGGTTAAATCCTCTATTGCGTTGCGAACCAGTGGGTGATTGGAGTACAAATGTGGGAAGCCGCAGTCGATTTGTGATTCAAATTCCGCTACTCAAACCGACGCTTGATAATGTTGTGATTGAGCGATCGCCTGGGTTAGTGGTGTGGCAATTTCAAGGTTTCTTCCACGGATGCGATCGCTGGGAATGTCAACCAAGGCAGCAAGGGACGCATCTCGTCAATCACTTTGAGTTTGAAATTCCAAATACTGTTGTTCGCTGGGGCTTTAACACGTTTGCTTTTGCTTTAACACAAAAAGATATGCAAGCTCAGTTACATCGCTTGAAGCGCTTGGCAGAGCAAATTGAGAAGAAGTAGAGTTAAGAGAGTTTTGAGGGTTGAGAGAGTCGTGAAGTGTTGAGTTAAGAAAATTCTTTTCATTCAAAACTCAAAACTCAAAATTCAAAACTGGCTAGAAATTGCTGCCCAGTTGATTCAAGAGGCGGCGAATGACAGTGGCATCAGAGGCATAAGGAACTTTTTCTAGATAGGCTTGTAAGTCACTAACTGCTGCACTCCAGTAACCCAGTTGATAGCGAATTAAACCGCGATCGCGTAATTCTGTTGGTAGCTCAGGAAACAATAGTAATATTCTCTCTACTGCTGCGAGTGCTTTTGTTAATTGCTCTTTTTGAAGATGAGCAAACTTAAGATTTGTCAACATACGTGCTAAAAACTGTCGTCGGCTGACAGCTTCTAAAAAGGAACTTTGCAGCGTCACCGGTTGACCATACATTTGACTGAGTTTATCTTGACAATCTTCAGGAAACAAGATTTCGCCACAATTGAACGGATCGACAAAGATTTCCATTTGTTGAACATTAGGACGAATCAGGAAATGTCCTGGCATACCAATACCCAACATAGGAAAATCAATGCGTTTAGTCACTTCTAAGTAAATTAAAGAAAGTGTAATTGGAATTCCTGTCCGTCGTTCAATAACATCATTGAAAAAACTGTTGCGAGGGTCGTAATAGTTACTTGTATTACCAGTAAATCCCAAATCATCATACAAGTAATGATTGACAGTCTGAACAATCCGCAGCGGATACCTTTCGCTAGGCAGCTGTTCTCGTACTTCTGCTGCCATAGTATCGAGTGCATTCAGGTATTCTTCAATATCAAGGTGCGGGTATTCTTCTTGAGCGATATAGAGTGCGGCTTTTGCCAAGTCAATTTGCTCATCTGGTTGATGAGTCTCTTGGTAAAAATACTGACGGGCAGGAGGGAAATCCATAAGGATTTTGTTGGCTACTTGTTCAGGGAACGCCGCTCGCTAATTGTTAACTAGTAACAAGCAGTACATAACTTTTGAGTAGTATACTGAAAAATCAAGCTTGTTTTAATCTTCCATTAAATTTTAGCGGTAATGTAAATCTTACAATTGATTCTAAGCTACAAACACACTTTAGTTGAAGGTAGAAAGTTTATGCAGAAGTTCAGTTAATTAGGTCGCAACTCAAAGCTGAATCAAATGTGATGCAACTCAAACAAGCTCGCAAATGGCATAGATTTTTACTCAGTGCTAGAACACGCATTTTAGCTTGGTATATTGTTTTGATGGCTACCTCTTCTCTGGTATCCATTTTTGCAATTCGCCAAGAGTTGTTTACGCGGGTTCAAGAACGAGTTGAGCGATCGCTGTCGCAAGAAGTACAGGAGTTTCGTCAATTAGTTAAGAGTGTTAATCCAAAGACCAACAAGCCTTTTGAAAGTCATGAGGTTACTGATCTTTTTGATTTATTTGTAACGCGTAATATTCCTGACGACGATGAGTTTTTGTTAACACTGTTCAATGGTCGTTTGTACAAACATAGTCCCAGAGCGTTACCTGAACCGCTAAAACCTGACTCGCCGTTAATTCAACACTGGGGTCAGCTGACTAAACCAGAGCGAGGACAAATAGACACAACGTTGGGAGAATTGTTGTATTTAGCAGAACCCGTCAGAATTACTTATCAAGCAGAACCTCTTGAAAGTACAGCGGATGCTCAGGGGGTTTTTGTTGTCGCTCATATGACAACAGGAGAGCGCGAAGAAGTTGATGAAGCGATCGTAGTTGTTGTCGAGGTGACAATTATTGTTTTGACAGCAGCCTCGATCCTCGCTTGGGCGATCGCAGGAAGAGTCTTAGCTCCTTTACGTTTATTAACAAAAACAGCTCTTTCTATTACCAATAACTCTAATTTAACGCAGCGTATCCCAGTGCAAGGAAGCGATGAAATAGCAGAACTAACGATCACTTTTAATGAAATGATGGATCGGCTAGAGGATGCTTTTATGAGTCAACGCAATTTTATCAATGATGCAAGCCACGAGTTGCGCACGCCAATCACAATCATTCGCGGTCATCTAGAACTTCTTGGCGACGATCCCCAGGAACAGCAAGAAACAATGGAAGTGATCGTTGATGAACTTGATCGGATGAATCGTTTTGTGGATGATTTGTTAATTCTGGCTAAGGCTGAGCAACCTGAGTTTTTATGTTTAGACACAGTGGATGTCAAGTCATTTACTGAAGAAGTGTACGCCAAAGCGAGAACACTTGCCGCACGTAACTGGCGATTGGATAGTAAAGGTTGTGGCTCAATTATTGCTGACCGCCAACGACTCACGCAAGCAATTGTCAATTTGGCTCAGAATGCAACACAACATACACACACCAAAGATGTTATTGCACTGGGTTCCATTGTGAGAAATGGTAAAGCCCGTTTTTGGGTCAGTGATACAGGTCAAGGAATTGCCTACAGCGATCAAAAGCGCGTCTTTAAACGCTTTGCTCGTGGAGTTAACGGTCGTCGTTCAGAAGGAGCCGGTTTAGGTTTAGCAATCGTTCAAGCGATCGTGACTGCTCATCATGGTCACATAGAACTTTCTAGCCAACCTGGTGTTGGCTCAACTTTTACATTAGTTATTCCTGTCGATTCTCCTACGCCTGAATCAAATTAGCACGCTGAGTATTTACATACTGCTTATGAGCCATATTCTCATTGCCGAAGATGAACCGCGAATTGCTTCTTTTCTAGAGAAAGGACTCAAAGCAGCTGGTTTTACCACTGCAGTAGCAAAAGATGGCAATGAAACTGTTCTCATGGTACAGAGCGATCGCTTCGATCTGCTGCTGTTGGATATTGGACTTCCTGGTAAAGATGGTTGGCAAGTTTTAGAGGAACTACGCGGTTTAGGTGAATATTTGCCTATTATTATTCTCAGCGCTCGTGATGATATTAACGATAAAGTTGCTGGACTCGAAGGCGGTGCTGATGATTATGTTACTAAACCTTTTCGCTTTGAAGAGTTACTAGCGCGGGTGCGATTGCGACTGCGGGATAAGCACGTACCAAAAACTAACGAAGAGATTGTATTGAGGGTGGGGAACATTACTCTCGACTTACGTACGCGCCAAGCTACGGTAGGCGATCGCTTAGTAGACTTACCAGCTAGAGAATTTACCCTAGCTGAGACTTTTCTGCGTCATCCTGGACAAATTTTGAGTCGCGAACAATTACTCAATCGCGTTTGGGGTTACGACTACGACCCTGGCTCAAATATTGTTGATGTTTATGTAGGCTACTTACGTAAGAAATTAGGTGATAAATTCATTGAAACAGTTCGAGGCATGGGTTATCGCTTACGTGGATAATACTTAATTTGTTGAACGAGAGATAGTTCTGTCAGTGTATCAATAAGCAGTCAAAATGCCTCGCTAAATCTTTAATTTAGAATTAAATAAAATTTTTCTCATAATTTGTTCATTCTTCTTTCATCAAGAATTGTTAATCTCTTGTACAAGAGTAGAATTACACTTTTATCTCCCGTAATTCTGCTGATTTTCTACCACTGAGAGCTTAAAGCAGAGGTTACTCAACCATGAGACTGATGGTTTATTCTCACGATACATTCGGTCTCGGCAATATTCGGAGAATGTTATCTATCTGCGAATACTTATTAGAGTCTATTCCTGATGTATCAATTTTACTTGTCTCTGGCTCACCTATGCTACATAGTTTTAGGATACCAGCAGGGTTAGACTATATTAAATTACCTTGTATCAATCGCGGCTATTCAGGCAATTTATCAACGAAATATCTAGGGACACAAGTAGATGAAACTGTCAAGTTAAGAACAGATATTATTTTAGCCGCTACTGCCAATTTTAAACCAGACTTATTTTTAGTAGACAAAAAACCATATGGATTAGACCGCGAGTTAAAACCAACAATTGATTACATCAAACGCTTTTTATCTCACACAAAACTTGTTCTACTTTTGCGGGATATTCTAGATTGTCCTGAAGTTACTATAGAAGAGTGGCAAAAGCAGGGATATTACACAGCAATTCAATGGTTTTACGACAAAGTTTTAGTAGTAGGAACCCCAGAAGTTTTTGATTTTTGCCAAGAATATAAATGTCCTCCTCCTGTTGCGTCTAAAATTCAACAGTGTGGCTACATTCGCAAAAATTTTAAGGAAAATCCCAACGACATATTACATAAATTAGCACTTGAACCACAAGAAAAACTAGTACTTGTTACTCCTGGCGGTGGTGAAGATGGCTATCAATTAGTTAATACTTATTTATCAGGACTAGCTTTACTACCCGCAACACATCATATCAAAAGTGTAGTTATTGCTGGACCAGAAATGCCGCAATTTCATAAACAGGCATTGTATCAAATAGCAAAACAGTATTCTCATGTCCAAATATGTGAGTTTACAGAGCAACTGAGTGTTTACATGAAAAGAGCAAATCTAGTGATTTGTATGGGAGGATATAACACCCTTTGTGAAGTCATTTCACTTAACAAAAAAGCAATTGTTGTACCGCGCATTCATCCTGTTGCTGAACAATGCATTCGTGCTGAACGTATGGCTAACCTAGGGTTAGTGAAAATGATTCATCCGCATAGCTTAACTTCTGAAATTTTAATGCGATCTGTTTTTAGAGAACTTGACAATACTCAAGAAGATCAACCTCCATGTATAGATTTAAATGCTCTACCTCGTATTAGTCAATGTATAGAGATGTTGCTGTATAACCAAGAACTCGATAGTAAGCAGTATTTAACTAAGGAGACGCAATGGCTAACAACAACAATCCTAAAATCGGTTATCTACTAAAAACATTTCCTAAATTATCAGAAACATTCATTTTGAATGAAATCCTAGAATTAGAACGTCAAGGAATAAATCTGCATATTTTCTCCTTAAGAAAACCTCAAGATGAAAAACATCATGCTGCACTTCAAACACTTAAAGCAGATGTAACTTACATTCCATCTTTATTTCCTCGATCTTCGCAAGATATAGTGCATCTGCAAGAAGCTAATGTATTGCTAATGCAACAAAACCTACAAAACTACTTTCAATTACTACATTTAGACCACTCAACCTCAGAAATAGAGAGCTTAAATATCTTTTTACAAGCAGGGTATTTAGTAAAAGCAATTCGTGAAACAGGAATATGTCATCTTCACGCACACTTTATCAATATTCCTACTGCAGTTGCTGAAGTAGCTGCTCAATTATGTGGAATCCCCTATAGTATCACTGCTCATGCAAAAGATATCTATTTATCTAAGCCTGAAGTTTTAAATCGGAGAATTAGTCAAGCAAAATTTGTTTTGACTTGTACAAAGTATAACCAACAGTTTTTGCAAAAACTCTCTACTAGTAATACTCCTATTTATCTTAGTTATCACGGTTTAGATTTAGCAAAATTTACTCCCAATATCAAGCAAGAAATAGTTAAAACATTACCTACTATTTTAAGTGTTGGTAGATTTTGTGAGAAAAAGGGTTTCCCTCATCTTATTCAAGCCTGTAAACTTCTCAAGGAAAGAAACTATAAGTTTCAATGCCTTATTGTAGGGTATGGTCCTCTGCAAGCTGAAATTGAACAACTAATTGCTGAGTTGAAGCTAGAAGATTGCATATTTCTAGTTGGCAAGATGACTCAAGATGAGTTAATTGAGATGTATCGTCAAGCTGATATTTTTGTGCTTCCTTGTCACATTACAGAAAATGGCGATCGCGACGGAATACCAAATGTACTTTTAGAAGCAATGGCAATGAAAGTACCAGTAATTTCTACTAACATATCAGGAATAGTAGAATTAATACAACATAAAATAAATGGCATTCTTGTACCACCAAAAGAGCCTTATACTCTGGCAATAGAACTAGAGAATCTTATCAACAATCCACAATTTAGAAAGGTATTAAGTAATCAAGGTAGAATACAGGTTTCAAGTAATTTTTCTATTGAAAAAAATACTATAGATTTAAAAAACATCTTTATGTCTGTACTTGCAAATGAATACTCTTCAAAACAACCTGTATTAGAAGCAGAGGTGTCTTTAGTATGAAAAAACTCATGTTTTACTGCCAACATATTTTAGGTATGGGGCATCTTGTTCGCAGTATGGAAATTATTCGAGGATTAACTAAAGACTTTGAAGTTTGTTTCATCAATGGCGGACAAGTTGTTGATGATTTTGATATACCTGCAGATGTTCAGGTTGTGAATTTACCCGCCATTAAAACTGATAGTGAATTCAAAGAACTACAAGTTGTTGATACTACACAAAAATTAGAAGAAATTCAAGAATATCGCAAGCTCAAACTCTTAAATATATTTGAGCAATTTCAACCTGACTGTTTGATAATAGAACTTTTCCCTTTTGGAAGAAGAAGATTTTCTTTTGAGTTAATTCCTTTACTAGAAAGTGTAAAAGCTGCTCGAAAAAATACAAAAGTGATCTGCAGCCTGCGTGATATTGTTGTCACTAAGCAAGATCAAGCTCGGCATGAAGAGAAAGTGTGTAAATTAATGAATAAGTATTTTGATATGCTACTTATTCATGGCGATTCTCAATTTCAAAAACTAGAAGAAAGTTTTTCAAGAGTGAGCGATATCAAGTGTGAAGTTTACTACACAGGGTATGTTGTTCAAAAAACAAATAACTTATCTATAAAATTATCAGAAGATATCTTAGAAAAACCTTTAATTTTAGTTTCAGTAGGTGGTGGAAGATTTGGTCATGAATTATTAGATTGTGTCGTCAAAACATCTACTATTTTACAAAAAAGAATACCACATCAATTTTTGATGTTTACGGGGCCATTTATGCCTGAAGAAAAATATACACAGCTTCAAAGGATGGCAGATGGTTGTAAAAATATTAAAATCTATCGCTATACTTCAAATTTCCTCAAGTATATGGAAGCTGCTGATTTGTCGATTAGCATGGCAGGCTACAACACTACAATGAACATTTTAACGACGAAAGTAAGAGCAATGATTCTGCCTTTTACTGGAAATGACGATCAAGAACAAGCACTAAGATCTCAAAAGTTAGAAAACTTAGGAATTGTTGATGTTATTCATGCTAGTGAACTAATTCCTGACATCTTTGCCGAAAAAATTATGACTTGTTTAAACAAGCAACCAAATCAAATTAAGATTGATTTAGAGGGAGTCATAAAAACTGCCAATTTTGTTAACCAAGTTGTGGACAAGAAGCACGTAATTGCTAGCTATTAAAATACCTTATCGTAGTTTAGGAGAAATATAGTTATGAAGAGAATTTGTATTACTACTTTAGAGTTTCCCCCAGATGTGGGTGGAGTAGGAGAGTCAGTAAACCGAATAGCTCGCCTCCTACTAGCATTAAATTATGAAGTTCATGTAGCAGTGTTTCATTCAAAAGATCGTAAAGTTAGCGCTGATTGCCGCAAACGAGCAAGTTGTGCAACGATTGAACAAGATGGCATCTTAGTTCATCGAATTGAACCAGCAATTCGTACTGCTATTTCTACAAAACAAGATTTTTTAAGTGAAATTTATTTACAATTAAAGTTACTGCAACACCAGTATCAATTTGATATTTTTCATGCTTTCTTTATTAATGAAACAGGCTATTTAACAACATTAATTGCTAGAGAAAACAGCATACCTGTTATCAATAGTGTACGGGGAAGCGATTTACACAAACACATCTTTAATCCTACGTTACACGCACAAATGGTGTGGGTATTGGAAAACTCTTCTTGGGTAACTTTTGTGAGCCAGGATTTGTATAACCGAGCTACATTATTTGCTCCAACAGTTCAAACTAAATCATCAGTATTTTGGAATTCGATTGAACCAATTAATTTTACTCAGCTTCCTTTACCACGTTTAGTTGATAAACTACAAGGTCTTGTGATTGGTTCTGTAGGAAGATTTCGTGATAAAAAAGGAATTGAGTATCTTCTTGATGCTTGTGTAGAACTTAAAGAAGAAATAGATTTTACTTTACTCTTAGTTGGTGATTTTGCTGAGAAAGAGTGCGAATATTGGCAACAAGAAATTGCCAGCAGTAGCATTAGCGAAAATATCTTAATTACTGGTATTGTTGAGCGCAAAGAAGCTTTAGCCTACTTACCACATATTGATATTTTTGCAATTCCTTCGCTACACGACGGTTGTCCGAATGCCATGCTAGAAGCAATGCTAAGCGGTAGAGCAATTGTAGGCACAAATGTGGATGCAATTGGGGGAATTTTAGTAGATGAAGTAGATGCCTTAGTTGTTAATCCAGCTTCAAGCGAAGAATTGGCTATTGCATTACGAAGTTTGGCTTCTCAACCACAATTACGACATAAACTTGGAGATGCGGCAAAGCGAAAAGCGATCGCTGCTTTCTCTCCTACAGTTGAACAACAGCATTGGCAAGAAGTCTACCACCAAGTTTTATCTCCTGAAGAATTAGCTTTAATTAACCTTGGTGTTGCGTAAGTATACGGTGCTAGAAGTAAGACTTTTAGTAAAAAAAAATACCAAAATTGCAAAAATCTGAACAATACTGATCATTTCCTCCTTATTTTTCCAATACTCCTGTTCTAAACTGACGCTTAATTCTTGCTAACTAGTAAAAAGAGGTATTATATGAATTCACAAGTCACAATCGTTGTTGTACCACGCGAACGTTTTAGCTATACACGCGAGTCTTTAGAAAGCATTTACGCTCATACAAAATTTCCCTTTGAGTTAGTTTACGTTGACGGAGGGTCGCCAGCGCACATTGAGAGTTACTTAAAACAGCAAGCCGAGGAAAAGAACTTTAAACTCATCCGTAGCGATCGCTATCTTTCACCCAACCAAGCACGAAACTTGGGAATTCCTGCAGTGAACAGCAAGTATACTGTCTTCGTCGATAACGATGTTATTGTCACTCCAGGTTGGCTAACTCGTTTAGTACAGTGTGCAGAAGAAACAGAAGCTGCTGTTGTTGCGCCTTTAGTTTGTATTGGTCAACCAGATGCAGGAATTGTTCATTTAGCTGGTGGAGAAGCCCGCATTGAACTGCAGGAGAGAGAGAAAAACGGCAAAACTAAAATTAGACGTCGCGTTCATGAAAAGCACTACTTTGTCAATCGTCGCCTAGATGATGTCCGCGGTCAGTTGCAGCGGATTCAATGTGAGTTTGCTGAATTTCACTGTGTCTTAGTGCAGACAGAGGTATTTACGAAAACCGGCTTACTTGATGAAAAACTGCTAAGCACCCGCGAGCATATTGACTTTAGTATGACAGTAGCTCAAGCAGGTGGAAAAATCTACTGCGAACCAGAGTCTATTGTCACCTATGTTCCAGGACCTCCCTTTGAGTTAACTGATATGCCCTTCTTTATGCTGCGTTGGAGTGATGCTTGGGAACTGGCAAGTCTCAAACACTTTCGTGAAAAATGGGACGTTACAGAAGATAAATACTTTCAAAAGCGCTACGAACGCTTAGGAGAACGCCGCTACCAAGCTTTCTTAAAACCATTCATACGTCGCTTTAGTTTTGGTAGACAGAACTACTGGCTAGTACAAAAAATAGTACCCCTAGAAAGAAAGTTGAATCGCTATATCAGCGATCGCTACCAGCAAAAGCTAGGAGTGAGTAATTAGTGCAGACAACTGCATCACACGCTAAAAACCTTCACACCCTTTGAGGAGATGAGTCGTCGTCCTAAAAATATTAAAGAAGCATTACCAGGTCTCAGCCGGATTTTTAGCAAATTTGCTCCCCAGATTCGCAAACAAAAATTGCTGATTGGTGCCTCATTTTTAGCACTGCTTGCAGAAACTGCATTTCGGTTATTAGAACCTTGGCCACTGAAACTCATTTTTGACTACATCATTGTCAGTGGTTTTCAGACCGAGGCGCTACCAATACCAGCATTGAGAGGGCTAAATCCTGTCACTCTGTTGACAATATTCACTGGGGCAATTGTGGCGATCGCACTCGCGCGTGCAGCTGCTGCTTACTGTAGTACTGTGGGCATGGCAATTGCTGCAACTCAAGTCATGACTGAGATTCGCGGGAATCTTTATACTCATCTCCAACGACTTTCACTTTCGTTTCATAGCAAAATCAAATCAGGCGATCTGATTACCCGCGTGACCTACGATGTTGAACGATTGCGGGAAGCGACTGTAACTGCTGCTTTACCGTTATTCACAAACATCCTCACGCTCATTGGGATGCTGGGGGTCATGTTTTGGTTAAATTGGGAATTAGCAACACTGGCGATCGCTGCTTTTCCCTTATTTGTCTTTTCTACATTTCGCACAACAAAAAGTATCCAAGGTGTCGCCCGCACACAACGCAAGCGCGAAGGCGCAATGGCAGCGACAGCAGCAGAAGCGATCGGCGCAATTAAAGTAGTCCAAGCATTATCACTGCAAAAAATTCTTGAAGGTGCATTTGCTAGTCAAAACAAAAAAAGTCTAAAAGATGGCGCACGCGTGCAGCGACTCTCTGCGGCACTAGAACGTAGTGTAGAAGCTTTAGTAGCGCTTGCAACTGCTTTAGTTTTGTGGCGAGGTGTTCAGCTTGTGTTGACACAAGCAATTTCTCCAGGAGACTTATTAGTTTTCATCAACTACCTGAAAACAGCTTTCAAGCCCATGCGTTACTTGGCGAAATATACCGGACAAATTGCCAAAGCGACAGCTTCTGGAGAACGCATTATCGATTTATTAGACGCTGTACCAGACATTCGAGATACACGCGGGGCAATTGCTGCACCACCATTTCAGGGTAAGGTTCAGTTTGAGAATGTCACTTTTGCTTATGAACCTGAACAGCCAGTTCTCCGCAACATCAGCTTTACCGTAAAACCAGGACAGCAAGTAGCATTAGTTGGTCCCTCAGGTGGGGGTAAGTCAAGTTTAGTTAGTTTACTACTACGTCTTTACGATCCTCTAGAAGGACGCATTCTCATTGACGGACACGATCTGCGCGAGTATAAACTCGATTCCTTGCGCCAGCAAATTAGTATTGTTTTACAAGACAGCGTGTTATTTGCTGTCAGCGTCCGCGATAACATTTCCTACGGTTCACTCACCGCAACACACCAGGAAATTGAAGCCGCAGCAAAACTTGCTAACGCTCACGACTTTATCATGGCAATGCCCCAAGGGTACGACACTATTTTAAGCGAACGTGGCTCAACGCTATCCGGAGGACAGCGCCAGCGAATTGCGATCGCCCGTGCAGCAGTCCGTCAAGCACCAATTGTCATTCTTGATGAACCGACAACAGGCTTAGATAATCAAAATGAACGTGCTGTCAGCGAAGCACTTGATAGACTTACGGCTGGACGTACCACTTTCATCATTTCTCACAACTTAAGAGCAACTGAGCAAGCTGACTTAATTCTTTACATTGAACAAGGAAAAGTTTTAGAAACTGGTACACATCAGGAACTAATTTGCCACGGCGGTCGTTACGCTACTTTATATCGGATGCAAGCTGCAATCGGTAATGAAGTGCTAGGAGAAGATTATGCCTTAAAAGCAGAGTTGTAAGTTTAAGACAGTTATGAGTTAAGAAAATTTAAAACTCAAAATAATTGCCTATGGTACGCTTATGCGAACAAAACTAGCTACTAGCCAAAGCGCCACTCTTTCCCTCTAAACTCAAAACTTTTGAACAGTTGTAAGTTATATTTTTGTGCTTTACGTGAGAAACGCTGTAGTTCAGCAGAACAAAACTGTATTGTCTTGCAAAGAATAATATCTGATGCTTTGTATGTCATCAGCACTGACAACTCTCGATAGGGATAGTTCAATGGACTCGCAGTCTAGTGCAGAATTGGGTTCTACTCGTGTCATTTTGGTGCGTCATGGTCAAAGTACCTTCAACGCTCAAGGAAGATATCAAGGACGTAGTGATGAGTCGGTGTTAACCGCAAAAGGTTATCAATCAGCTTATCAAACTGGAGTTGCTCTGCAAAGAATCCCAATAGATGCTATCTATACAAGTCCATTGCAACGCGCACTTGAAACGACGCAGGAAATTATTAAAGGAATTGATCCACAGAATAAATCTCTACTTAAATTCAATATAAATTCCAATCTTACAGAAATTGATCTACCTGCATGGCAAGGAAAAACCTTTGAGTATGTACGCCACAGCTTTGCTGCAGAATACAAATGTTGGCAACAACGCCCGCATGAGTTTCAAATGAATAGCCCAAACGAGAATTCAGGCTATCATCATCATGTTGCAACAGCATTAAAACAGTCCTTTCCAGTCCTGAACCTTTACGAACAAGCACAACAGTTTTGGCAAATTTTGCCCCGCCATCTTGGTCAGACAATATTGGTTGTTAGTCATGGCGGTACAAACCGCGCCCTCATTAGTAGCGCTCTCAATTTGTCACCAGCCCAGTATCATACGATTCAGCAATCAAACTGTGGTATTAGTATTCTGAATTTTCCGGCAAATAGCCAATCAGCACAGTTAAGAGGATTAAATTTGACATCACATTTAGGAGAAGTTTTGCCTAAACTAAAAGCTGGCAAGCAGGGATTACGTTTATTGCTACTTCCTATAGATGCGATCGCCTCAAACCAAGTACAACACTTAGCTGAGTTTCTCAAACAAGTATCGATAGACTTTAGCCTCACCAGTGAATTGTGTATCTCTCAAGAAATTACTGCACATCTTTTGCAAAACCATCCAACAACAGTCCAACTACAAGTATCGCGACATAATTTTCCTTTAATATGGCAACAAACTATTGATTCGCGACGTTCTTCTATGTCAGCTAATACCTTAGTTACCGGATTAGTCATTGCTAGCAGTGCCGTTATTAAATGTATTCTGGGTCAAATATTAGGATTAAATCCTCACGATTTCTGGCGTTTACAATTAAATTCTGGTGACTTAAGTGTTGTTCACTACCCTCTAGGAAACAGTGTACCTATAAGTCAAGCTATAAATTTATTTGACGTTTAAATAAAGAGCCTCTAGCAAATGGAGACAAATCTATGAAAGTATTAGTTACAGGAGTTGCTGGATTTGTTGGATTTCATTTAGCACAACGTTTGTTAAATGATGGTTTTCAAGTCTATGGTATTGATAATCTAAATAATTACTATGATGTCAACTTAAAAAAAGATAGATTGTCACAAATTAACTCTCATCCTAATTTTTCGTTTCAATTGCTTGACTTGATTGATCGTGAAGGAATTTTTGAAATATTTCAAAATATCCAGTTTGATTATGTAGTAAATTTAGCGGCTCAAGCTGGAGTGCGTTATTCGCTTGAAAATCCTTTCGCTTATGTCGATAGTAATTTGTCTGGATTTGTGAATTTATTAGAAGGTTGTCGCCGCAGCAACATCAAACATTTAGTATTTGCTTCCTCTAGTTCAGTTTACGGTGCCAATAAAAAGGTTCCTTTTTCTGTTAAAGACAATGTAGACCATCCCATTTCCTTATATGCAGCTAGCAAGAAAGCTAACGAACTTGTAGCACACGTGTATAGCCATCTTTATAATTTGCCAACAACTGGACTGCGCTTTTTCACAGTTTATGGTCCTTGGGGTAGACCTGACATGGCTTATTTCAAATTCGTACAAGCGATCGCAACAGGAAAACCAATCGATGTATACAATTTTGGTAAAATGAAGCGCGATTTTACCTACATTGATGATGTCATTGAAGGTGTAGTACGAGTAATGCACAAACCTCCACTTGAAAATAGTGTGGTTAACAATGACCAACCAGAATCATCTGCACCTTATAAAATTTACAACATTGGTAACAATAGCCCAGTAGAGTTAATGACGTTTATTGAAGTTATTGAATCTGCTTTAGGAAGAAAAGCCCAGAAGAACTTCTTACCAATGCAGCCTGGAGATGTACCTGCAACATATGCAGATGTAGAGGATTTAATTGCAGATGTTGGTTTTAAACCAAGTACATCAATTGAGGAGGGTATGTATAAATTTATTCAATGGTATATTAATTATTACGAACAACCATTAGCTCATCATGACGTTGCCATTGCAAAGGCAAATTAGACGAATAGATCGCCTTAACCTGAGTAATCACTACCAGAACCATACTTCCATGCATCGCTGAATCTATGACAGTAGTAACGCGGTCTTGGTGGTAAGTTTTTACTCCATAAATGTAGAGGAAAAAAATGAAATAAACTTGTATAAATTCCTAAATTTATATAATGAATCATCCAATTAAGTAATTGTCTTAATCCAACCTGAGGGATCACCTTAGCAACTAATAACGGATGTGCCAATCCTGTTTTAACAGTGTTTTAGTTAAAGCAGGAAATTGAACCACATCTTGTAAAAATGGTTTTAGTACCGAGTCTCCTAAGAGATTCATTTCTTGAAACACAGCTGACAAAAGTTGATTAATTTGATTGGAATCAACTTGTTGATCGACACCAACACTCATTGCTTTTTGAAATAACCACGTAACACTGATGTTAGGTTGGTAGGGTTGTAGAAGTGCTAAAGCTTGTACAGAAAGGCGATCGCAACTTAGTGCTTCGTGAATACCAAAAGTTAAACGCTTAAGGTGACGGATCATAGCGCCAAATCCACCAAAGCTAACGGGAGATTGACTACTGCTACTATCTCCAATAGGAAGTATCCGATTCCACGTTAGACGCAACGGATGCTGATAAGAAGGAAAAAAACCAAATAGCGCTCTTTGCAGTTGTAGCTGATTTAAATCTACATTCTGGTACTCTGGCATTAAGTGCAGATAATCCTCAAACAAATCTTCTAGGCTAGGACGTCCAGGTTCAGTATCCATATAAGTAAATAAATATGTCGTTCTGCCATCGCGTGCCGGAAAAGCTTCCCAAAAGTACTGACATTGCTGCTGTATTGGCGTAAAAGTTACGAGTAAGTCTCCTGTGTCATTTTGAGGAAAACCAGTAGCACAACTACCCACAACTAAGCAGACTCCATCAGGTTTTCCTTGTCTTGCTTGCTGAACAATTGGGGAGCCATATCCCATTGCATCTAGTAATAAGCGAGTCTTAATAACGTCGTTTCCTGCTGTTTTGACAGCTACGCCATTAGGATGTACCGTGGCACTCATAAAAGGCATATCTTCAAATAATCTACCCCCAGCTGCCAGGAACTTTGATTTGAGCGTTTCTAATAAATAAACTGGATCGACACCAATATTTAAAACATCACGAACCCAGACTTCCGTACCTTGATGAAAGCTAACACGGGCGGGGTTGTATTCTGTGGCGATCGCTTTTTCTAACTCTGCTGTCGTGAGTAGATTCAATTCTAAAAAAACCTCTAACTCTTGACGCGAAATATTCCATTCTTGATCTCTACCGCGCAATATTCCTCTTTCAATTAGTGCAACTCGCCATCCTAATTGTGCCAAAGTGCAGCCAATTAAAATTCCTAAGGTTCCACCACAAATAACAACATCCCAATCAATCTTTTCTAAAGCCTGATCGCTTTGAGCGATCGCTGTAGGAACAGCAGTATTTTCTGCTCTAATTGATGCCAACACGCGATCTGTACAGCGCAAACCACTCAGGGGATCGCCAGGCAATTGGGAGAGGATTTCTTCAGTAAGGCTCATTTGGAAACACTTGAAATAGTTTTGAGTTTTGAGCTTTGTTAGCGTAGCGGTGCCTTAGCACGTTTTGAATTGTTCGCTTTCCAAAGGTGCTGGAGGAAATTATCTTAAGTTTTGAATTTTCTTAGCGTAGCGGTGCCTTAGCACGTTTTGTTCGCGAAGAAAGATGCCGGAGGCATTTATTAAAAGAATTTTTTTAACTCATAACTCAACACTCAAAACTCTAAAAGTTGGTGGACTTTGTTTTTATAGTGTGCGAATTCATTCGCCCAGCTTGTAAAGATCCTAAAGCAGCGATCGCTTTGATTCAAGGATTAAATTTTCCCAAAGCTATTACAGCATTTTGTCCGCCAAAACCAAAACTCAAACAAAGAGCCGAGCGAATTTTACCTTGACGCGGTGTAGTGACAAAATCTAAATCAAACTCCGGTACTTGTAAGCCCACGCATGGTGGTAATAACTGATGGTGTAATGCCATTAGGCAAAAAGCTGTACCTAAAGCCCCAGAAGCCCCTAAAGTGTGTCCTGTAGATCCTTTTGTAGAACTGACAGCAACTCCTTGGGGAAAGACAGTTTGGAGTAAATTCGCTTCGTTTTGATCGTTAAGCTTGGTTGCCGTACCGTGGGCGTGAATATAATCAATTTCTGTTGGAGATAATTTACTACGTTCTAAACATTGTTTAACAGATGCGATCGCACTTTTGCTTCTCGGTTCTGGTGTATTGGCATGATACGCATCACACATCAAACCAAAACCAAGAATTTGACCGTAGATTTTTGCTTGACGTTCTTGTGCTGAGTGTGCTGATTCCAATACAAAAACAGCCGCGCCTTCTCCTAACACCAATCCTTCGCGATTCCGATCAAAAGGATAAGCACCAGTGTGTGCTAGTGCTCCCATTTTTTGAAAACCAGCTAATGTTAATGGTGTAATTGCTGCTTCTACCGCACCTGCGATCGCACTTTGGCATTGTCCGATTTGAATTAATTCATAAGCCTGCGCAATTGCCCAGATTCCAGTTGAACAGGCTGCCATAGGTGCTAGAACCGCATTTTTTGTTTTAATTTGACGTGCAGCTGCGATCGCTGGTGTATGCGGTAATGTTTCTAACCAGTGTTCTAATTGTTGCAGATCGTGCTGACTCTGATACTGTCGCGCCAAATTTTCCCACCATGCTTGATGACTGCGACTTGAGCCAATAACTAAACCACACTCTGGTAATGGTAATTCTAACCCTGCATCTTTAATCGCAGCAGAAACGACCAACTGAGTGATATAGCTTAAATTAGCAGGTTGTTGCGTTATAAGTGCTAATGGTCGTGGTTTGAGTTCAGCAAATGGTTGTTGTACTCGAATTCCAGAACTTCCAGCAACTAGGTTGTACCAGCTTGTCTCTAAGTTTGTACCTAAAGACGAAACTAAACCAATACCCGTAACAACAACGTCCACTGTGTACTGTTCCTTCGGTGTATTAAACCTCCTGTATGAATGGCATTCCTCCGACTAAAGTCAGGGCTATCCGAGCAAAGTGTACCTTCGTACACTAAATACAAAATTTTTACGATTAAGTCCACGGAGGTAGACTTTGTTTATATAGCAGCGAATTCATTCGCACTCGCTCTCCGCGAACGTACCTCTAGATAGACGAGCAACGCATTGACATCAGCAGGGTTTACACCACCAATTCTTGCAGCTTGCCCAATTGTCAGAGGTCGTACTTTAGTAAGTTTCTCGCGTGCTTCTTTTGAGAGAGTTTCGATGGCAGCATAATCTAAATCCGGTGATAGTGGACGGTGTGATTGCCGCGAGATTTGGTCAATTTGATTTTGTTGACGCTGCAAATAGCCAGAATATTTGATATCAATTTCAGCACCTTCTTTCTCCACCACATCAAGATCGGGATTCCCTAAACCATGATGTTCGAGGTTTTTATAGTGAAATCCAGGACGTCGCAATAAGTCAGCGAGTGTGATTGAGCCTTTGATTGCTTGTTGTGTTGTTGCGGCGATCGCTTGCCCTACCGGTTCGTGTTCTTTCACGCGTGTAGCATAGAGTCGTTCTTTTTCCGCTGCAATATTTGTTTGTTTGCGGGTAAAAAGTTCCCACCGACGATCGTCAACTAACCCAATTTCACGCCCTAACGGTGTCAAACGCTGATCGGCATTATCAGAACGCAGTAACAATCGATATTCTGAACGGCTAGTCAGCATCCGATAAGGTTCGCGGAGATCTTTGGTACACAAATCGTCTACTAGGGTACCGATATAACTTTGTTCGCGAGGAAAAACGACCATTTCCTGATGCCGCACATAACGAACGGCATTGATCCCAGCAACGATTCCCTGGGCTGCTGCTTCTTCGTAGCCTGTTGTACCGTTAATTTGTCCAGCACAAAATAACCCCGCGACTTTCTTCGTCATGAGCGTCGGGTAACATTGCGTTGCGGGTAAGTAGTCATATTCCACTGCATAAGCTGGACGCAGCATCACGCAATTTTCGAGTCCTGGAAGCGTGCGCAGCATCTGGAGTTGCAGTGCTTCAGGTAAGCCTGTCGAAAAGCCTTGAATATACAGTTCCGGAATATCGCGTCCTTCTGGTTCAATAAAGATTTGATGGCTTTCTTTATCAGCAAAGCGGACAATTTTATCTTCAATACTGGGGCAGTAGCGCGGTCCTTTGGCATCTACCCAGCCGCCATAAACTGGCGATAAATGAAGGTTATCGCGGATCAATTGATGTGTTTGGGCAGTAGTGCGTGTGAGGTAACAAGGCATTTGCTCGCGTTCTACCCACACATTCGGGTCAAAACTGAACCAACGAACTTCTGAGTCGCCTGGTTGGGGTTCTAATTGAGTGTAATCGAGCGATCGCTTATCAACTCGTGCTGGTGTTCCTGTTTTTAATCGTCCGGTTTCAAAGCCTAGAGAATTGAGTGTCTCCGTTAGTCCCTCTGCTGCAAATTCCCCTGCGCGTCCTGCTGGCATTGATTTATTGCCGACCCAAATGCGACCGCCAAGAAATGTTCCAGTCGTTAAGATCACTGTGGGAGATTTGAAACCCACACCAAAGTAAGTTTCAACCCCTACAATTTCATCATTCGCCCCCAATACCAAATCTGTCACCATCGCTTCGCGAATCGTCAAGTTTTCTTGGTTCTCGACAATGCCTTTCATCACCGCTGCATATTCCCGCTTATCAGTTTGAGCGCGTAATGCCCACACAGCAGGTCCGCGAGAAGAGTTAAGTATCCGCTTTTGCAGGTAGGTACGGTCTGCCATTTTGCCGATTTCTCCACCCAAAGCATCGACTTCATGTGTCAACTGCGATTTGGCAGGACCTCCCACAGCAGGATTACACGGTTGCCAGGCAATTTTATCTAAGTTAAGCGTCAAAAGTAGCGTCCGACAACCCAATCGCGCAGTAGCTAGGGCAGCTTCACAACCGGCATGACCTGCTCCGACAACGATGACATCAAACGCGTCGATAAATTCTACATTGGTGAGCGATCGCATAAGCTATGGCTTTAAATCGGGCAGCTAAGGACTTATATTTAATTCTAATCGTTCGTCGTTTACAACTCACCAAACATTCAGCAACACTACTCATTGTCAAAAAGCTTGCCTCATTGTGTCAAGCCGATAAACACAACTTTTGTCTTGAAGCTTAAGTTAAGCTAATTGCTAACAGCTAACAGCTAATCGCTTTGATAACTTTTCACGCTATTTTAAACAGCAAGTCCCCCTGAGTATAGCTACAGAAGCTTGTGAAATACTTCTTTCTCACTGATGGCTGGACAGTCTGCCGAGTATGGGCATCTGATGGTCTATGGAACGAAACCGCATGGCGGCGTCAACCAAATATCCAACGCTTAAATATTTGTCTCGTAGAAGCCAGTGAAAAGTTGTGGTTATATTGCGTCGAAGACGTAGTATTAACTGTAGAGGTCAAACCGATAGTGAATACTCAAGATAACTCCACAGCTCAAAAAATTGGTCAAGTAGTCCTCAAACGCTTGATTAGTGCCGAACAAGTCATTGAGCGACTAGGCGCAGCCGAGGCAATGTGTCAGTTAAAGAGTATTCAATTAGTTGTCCAATAAGTCCCACACCCAGATGGGATCGCTCTTGCAATCGGCACAGGACATAGTTACACTTTTTTAATAATTCTCATTTTTGTTTGTATTTCCTTTGCTTGATTATGAAGACAATCTGTCAACACGCAGTGACGTTTTCTAGCAAGCACCTGGTAATAACAAAAAGTTGAAAAATTGCGTTGTAGACATAATTCACCCTTGGAGGATCGTAGTCGATGGGACTACCCTGGTACCGAGTACACACAGTCGTCTTGAATGATCCAGGGCGATTGATTTCTGTACACCTCATGCATACTGCACTTGTCGCAGGTTGGGCTGGTTCTATGGCCCTGTATGAATTAGCAATTTTTGACTCCAGCGATCCGGTTCTCAACCCCATGTGGCGGCAGGGAATGTACGTGCTGCCCTTTATGGCACGCTTAGGCGTTACCGGTTCCTGGGGAGGCTGGAATGTTACAGGGAGTGCTGTAACTGACCCTGGAATTTGGTCATTTGAAGGCGTTGCTGCTGCCCATATTATTCTATCTGGGCTGTTATTCTTAGCTGCCGTTTGGCACTGGGTTTACTGGGATTTAGAACTGTTTAGAGATCCGCGCACCGGCGAACCCGCGCTTGATTTGCCGAAAATGTTTGGCATCCACTTGTTTTTATCTGGTCTATTGTGCTTTGGTTTTGGTGCGTTCCACCTTACCGGACTATTTGGTCCAGGAATGTGGGTGTCTGACCCATATGGCTTGACTGGTAGCGTTCAGCCTGTAGCGCCGGAATGGGGACCTGCAGGGTTTAACCCCTTCAACCCTGGCGGCGTAGTGGCACACCACATTGCTGCTGGGATCGTTGGTATTATTGCTGGCTTATTTCACCTTTCAGTAAGACCACCTGAACGGCTGTACAAAGCCTTACGGATGGGTAATATTGAAACCGTACTTGCTAGCAGTATTGCCGCAGTATTCTTCGCTGCCTTTGTCGTTGCTGGGACTATGTGGTACGGCAACGCGACTACACCAATCGAATTGTTTGGTCCTACCCGTTATCAATGGGATGATGGTTATTTCAAACAAGAAATTGACCGTCGTGTACAAGCGAGTGTAGCAGAGGGAGCTTCTTTATCTGAGGCTTGGGCAGAGATTCCTGAAAAGCTTGCCTTCTACGACTACATCGGTAATAACCCTGCTAAAGGTGGTCTATTCCGTGTAGGTCCGATGAATAAAACTAATGGCGTTGCTTTGGGTTGGTTGGGTCATCCGGTCTTTAAAGATGCAGAAGGGCGTGAATTATTTGTCCGTCGGATGCCTGCATTCTTTGAAACTTTCCCTGTACTCTTAACTGACGCAGATGGTATTGTCCGTGCTGACATTCCTTTCCGTCGAGCAGAATCTAAATACAGCTTTGAACAAGCAGGAATTACCGTTAGCTTTTATGGCGGTGAGTTAGGTGGACAAACTTTTACAGATCCAACTGATGTGAAAAAGTATGCTCGTCAAGCTCAATTAGGTGAACCATTCTTGTTTGATGGCGATCAAAGTACTCGATTTGGCGATCTTGCTATTGCTAAGCCTGATGGTGTATTCCGTACTTCTCCTAGAGGTTGGTTTACTTTTGCACACGCTACTTTTGCTTTGTTATTCTTCTTTGGTCATCTCTGGCATGGTTCTCGGACAATCTTCCGCGACGTATTTGCTGGAATTGAAGCAGATCTAGAAGAGCAAGTCGAGTTTGGTCTATTCCAGAAATTGGGTGACAAGACAACCAGAAAGAAAGAAGCTGTTTAGTGCTTTAACATAAATTGTAAAGAACGGTAAATAATTGCTGTGGCAATCATAGCCTTAGTAGTTTTTTAAACCGTTCTTTTCTTTTGCTTGGTAAACTATCAATATCAGCTCAGCTTGTAATTAGAAAATTGTCCTATGGAAAGCGTTGCTTACATTTTAATTCTTGCCTTGGCAATCGGAACTCTGTTCTTTGCGATCGCCTTTCGCGAACCCCCTCGCATTCAAAAGAAATAGTCATCCCTTTTAGTTCTAGCTAGGGATACAAGTGACAACCGCTGCTACCGATTGTGATAGTGGCGGATTGTTTGCATTTTGCCTTGTATTAAGGTAAATAAAGTCTTAAGAGTAAATTCTTTTAAAGATGCATTTTTTATGCGCTGTCCATTCTGCCAACATCCTAATCATCGGGTGTTGGAATCACGAGTAACAGAAGCAGGACAAAGTATCCGTAGGCGACGTGATTGCCTCAATTGTCAACGTCGCTTTACAACCTATGAGCGTATTGAGTTTCTCCCCATTACAGTTCTGAAACAAAATGGCGATCGCGAGTGTTTTGATCGCTCAAAACTTCTGCGAGGCATGGTTCAAGCTTGTCACAAAACAGGTATTTCTACAGTACAACTCGAAGCATTAGTAGATGAAATTGAATCTGAGCTTCAACAACGCACTTCACGCGAAGTCACTAGTCTAGAAATTGGAGAATTGGTTTTGCAGCACCTCAAGTCACTCAGTGAGGTAGCTTACGTTCGATTTGCTTCGGTATATCGCCAATTTCAAAGCATTCGTGATTTTGTAGATACTTTAGAAGATCTGTCACACCGTAACAGTTCCGCAGCAACTGACATCGCAGCAGAAGCCATCAACGATTATGAATTCACTCATTCGTGATCATCAGGTATAATGGAGGGTCTGAATACTTGTGCGTATAGATTTGGCTTTCCTACGCTAGGATTAATTAAAGATGTAGGTGTGAAGCGCTGTTAAAGAAGTAGCGTGCATATACATCGATAGGAGGCATAAACTTACGGAGACTAACTACCAGGAACACATTAGCATGGTCAATCAGAAACAAACTGTCGCAGAAATTGGTTTTACTCACGAAGATTTCGCTGCTCTACTCGATAAGTACGATTATCACTTTAGTCCTGGGGATACGGTAGCTGGGACAGTATTCAGTATCGAGCCTAGAGGCGCTCTGATTGACATTGGTGCGAAAACAGCGGCATACATCCCCATTCAGGAGATGTCAATTAACCGCGTAGATTCCCCAGAAGAAGTTTTACAATCGAACGAAACACGGGAATTCTTTATTCTTACCGATGAAAATGAAGATGGTCAGCTAACGCTGTCAATTCGCCGGATCGAGTATATGCGGGCGTGGGAACGGGTACGCCAGTTGCAAACTGAAGATGCTACTGTGCGCTCTAATGTCTTTGCAACAAACCGTGGTGGCGCATTAGTTCGCATTGAAGGTCTACGGGGTTTTATCCCAGGATCGCATATCAGTACTCGTAAGCCCAAGGAAGACTTAGTCGGCGAAGAACTACCACTCAAGTTTTTAGAAGTAGATGAAGACCGCAACCGCTTGGTTCTTTCGCATCGCAGAGCCTTGGTTGAACGCAAGATGAACCGTCTAGAAGTCGGTGAGGTCGTTATTGGTACTGTACGCGGAATTAAGCCTTACGGTGCATTTATTGATATCGGTGGCGTGAGCGGTTTGCTGCACATTTCTGAAATTTCGCACGATCACATTGATACGCCTCATAGCGTGTTTAACGTCAATGATGAAGTGAAAGTTATGATCATTGATTTAGACGCTGAACGCGGTCGGATTTCGCTGTCTACGAAACAGCTAGAACCAGAACCAGGAGACATGATTAAAAACCGTGACCTGGTATATGACAAAGCAGAGGAAATGGCTGCTAAGTATCGAGAGCAGATGCTTGCTAAACAACAAGGAATAACTTTAGAAGAAACTGAAGCAGTGGATGAAGAAATTCCGGCTGCTACTGAAGAAGAAATTCCTACTGCTATTGAAGAAGAAATTCCGGCTGCTATTGACGAGGAGTAAGTTTATTTTTGCGGAGAAAGTAGCAACAATACATGTTTAAAAAAAGAGGGATAAACCCTCTTTTTTTATTTCTCAAGCCCTAGATTTTATAGCAGTCTTGTTGGGGTAGTTAGGACATTCAAGGTACGAATAACCATTACTTTAACTGACTTTCGACCCTGACCTCTGACCTCTGCTATAGTCTGTGAGTTACACAAATCAAACGTACAGGCACACTTCGTGCAATGAGCCGCAAATTGAGTTTTAGACGAGTTTTAATCAGAATAACAGTAGCATTATCAGCGAGGTATCTTGTTTGGTTACAATTCAGTGTAAACATATAACTTTTCAAAATATCCAAGCAATCATCTTTGATAAAGACGGCACGCTAGAAGATTCTGAAGAATATTTGCGTTCCTTGGGGCAAAAGCGATCGCGCTTAATTGATGCGCAAATTCCAGGAATTGGAGAACCATTATTAATGGCGTTTGGAATTAATGGCGATCGCCTCGATCCGACAGGATTACTTGCTGTTGGTAGCCGTTACGAAACTGAAATTGCCGCAGCAGCTTACATTGCTGAAACAGGGCGGGGGTGGTTAGAGTCACGGGCGATCGCGCACAATGCGTTTATGGAAGCCGATCAAGTGATTGGGACGACGCCTTCACCCTTATTTGTTGGTTCATTGGAAGTTTTACAGTATCTATCACTAGCGGGTTTAAAACTAGGAATTCTTTCGGCAGCTTCAACACAACGCGTAAAAGCCTTTGTTGAACGCCATCAGTTACAAGACTACGTACAATTGCAAATGGGAGTCGATCGAGGACCAAGTAAACCCGATCCAGCATTATTTATTCAAGCTTGCCAAAAACTAGAAGTTGCACCTCAGAATACCTTGATGGTAGGAGATTCGCTTGGCGATATCGAAATGGCACGCAATGCTGGTGCAGCAGGGTGTATTGGCATTTCCTGGAGAACTGCAGCACATTTACACTCAGCCGATGTCGCGATCGCGCAACTTAACGAAATTAAGATTTGGCAATCCGACTAAATGTTCGCCCACTTCTGCAATCATCCTTTATTCTTAACTTATCCGTATATTAGAGATGTTGTGATGATGGCAGACTAACATCATACAAACATCGACGCTAATACATCATAAGTTAAGGAGATGCCTTTGTCTCGTCGTTATTTCTTTACTTCTGAATCAGTCACAGAAGGACATCCAGACAAAATCTGCGATCAAATTTCTGACACGATTTTAGATACGCTACTAGCACAAGATCCTGCTAGCCGCGTTGCAGCAGAAGTTGTCGTCAATACTGGTTTAGTCCTGATTACCGGAGAAATCAGCACCACAGCCCACGTCAACTACGTTGATATTGCGCGGAAGAAAATTGCTGATATTGGCTATACCGATGCTAATAATGGCTTTTCTGACAATAGTTGTGCGGTTTTAGTCGCTTTAGATGAACAATCGCCCGATATTGCCCAAGGTGTGAATACAGCACACGAAAGTCGGCAACAAGATAGCGAGGAACAATTCGATGCGATCGGTGCTGGCGACCAAGGTATCATGTTTGGCTTTGCTTGCAACGAAACACCAGAATTGATGCCTTTACCAATTAGTTTGGCACACCGAATTTCCCGCCGCTTAGCTGCTGTACGCAAAACAGGAGATTTACCTTACCTTCGTCCTGATGGTAAAACTCAAGTCACCGTTGCTTATGAAGATGGACGTCCAGTCGGAATTGACACAATCCTCATTTCTACGCAGCATACAGCAACAATTGGCGATCTCACCGACACCGACGCTGTACAAGCCAAAATCAAAGCTGATTTATGGACAGCGGTAGTCGAACCTGTTTTTGCTGATATTGCAATTAAGCCGGATGACAATACACGCTTTTTAGTGAATCCTACTGGTAAATTTGTGATCGGTGGTCCGCAAGGCGACTCAGGACTCACTGGACGCAAAATTATTGTGGATACCTACGGTGGTTATTCGCGTCATGGTGGTGGGGCTTTTTCAGGCAAAGATCCCACAAAGGTAGACCGCAGTGCGGCTTATGCGTGTCGTTATGTCGCTAAAAATATTGTTGCTGCTGGGTTGGCAGAAAAGTGTGAAGTACAACTAAGTTATGCGATCGGTGTTGCACGACCAGTTAGTATCTTAGTGGAAACCTTTGGTACGGGTAAAGTTGAAGAAGACCGCTTACTGGAATTAGTCAAACAACATTTTGAACTACGTCCTGCGGGCATTATCCATGCTTTCAACTTACAAAAGCTACCATCTGAACGAGGCGGACGTTTTTATCAGGACGTCGCAGCTTACGGTCATTTTGGTCGCACCGATTTAGATTTGCCATGGGAACGCACCGATAAAGCTGATGTGTTGAAAGCAGCAACTCAGCCACTTTCAGCCACAGTTGGATAAGTAAAACTGATGCGTGGCTGGTGTGTAGTGACTAGAACAAAGCCAGCCACTTACTAAAATAATCTGAGTGGCAGCGCAATATTTTTCAAACGTAGCAGTGATGTTATACCGTTCGCTCTAATGACTTGTTAGATGCCCGTTAACCATCGAAGTGTATTGGTTCTCTTGTACTATTCGAGATATGGATGATAAGCTCGATCTTTCTCCACTCTAAGAGTACTTTTTGTCTTCGATACATAAGCAAACAAACGTAATGCAACAGTTGTCCCTTGCTCTTGAACTACCTGACTCCAAGCCAGTCAATCCACAGTGGTTTCAAAATCTCCTATCAGTCCTCGAAGTAAGACAGGAGCCTGCTTGGACTGACAATTTTGGCAAATCTCTTCGTCAGAGATTACGGCAATGGGGTATCGCTCCAGTTAAAACTCTGAGTTTGTTTTCTGGTGGAGGCGGTTTAGATATTGCGTTTCACGACGCTGGCTTCGAGATAGTTAAAATGGTTGAACTGGAAGCTAAATACGTTCAAACACTGCAAAAAAATGCTCAATTAGGAAAGTGGCTAGAAGGTTCTGAACCAATTTGCATGGACATCAGAAATTATGTTCCTGCTCCAGATCTTAAAGTTGATTTTGTAATCGGAGGTCCACCATGTCAAACTTTTTCTGCGGCTGGACGTAGAGCTGCTGGGGTAGCTGGAACAACTGACAGTAGAGGGACGCTATTTCAAGAATATGTTCGCATCTTAAAGTTACTTCAACCAAAAGGCTTTTTATTTGAGAATGTATATGGAATTACTGGTGCGAACAAAGGTGAGGCATGGCAAGAAATTCAAGAAGCATTCAAAGAAGTTGGATATAGTATTTACTTCCGAATTTTAGATGCTGCTGATTATGGTGTTCCCCAACATAGGGAACGCTTATTTATAGTTGGAGTGAAACAGGGAAAATACTTGTTTCCCTATCCTACTCACGGCTTTGATTCCCTTGCTCAACAACCGTACTACTCCGCAGCACAAGCCGTTGAAGGTTCGGACACTTCAGATATAGAAGCGGGATTGGGTGGACGATTTGGTCATTTACTTGATGATATTCCTCCTGGTCTCAACTATAGCTTTTATACGAAAGAAATGGGCTATCCTAGCCCTATTTTTAGTTGGAGATCCAAATTTTCTGACTTTCTTTATAAAGCAGATCCGGATGTGCCGGTACGAACAATCAAGGCTCAAGGTGGGCAATATACTGGTCCATTTAGTTGGGAAAATCGTAGATTTTTTATTCCTGAATTAAAGCGATTACAAACCATTCCTGATGCCTATGAAGTAGTTGGTAATAGACAAGTTGCTATCGAGCAAATCGGCAATTCGGTTCCTCCCCAGCTAGGTAGAATTTTAGCCCTTAGCATCTTGGATCAGGTTATGGATGTTGACTTACCTTTTGATCTTGCTTACTTACCTCCAGACAAGCAACTAGGGTTCAGGCAACGTAAGAGAAAATTGACAAAAACCTACCTTCAAAAAGCTCAAGCTGCAATTATTGAACTGTCTAAACAAGGAAAAGTTAAAGGGTTAGATGCTTCTATTTATGAGGAAAAACGAGAGTTTGTAAGATTTTTATCAATTGATGACTTTTCATGGATAGAGGAACCAGTTGCTAATAGCGTAAAGATTCACCTGAGTTGTGAATTAGACTCCTCCTCCTGGATAATCAAAGCAAACACTAACAGCAATTGGGATGAACCAGATAAATTTTCCATTGATGTTTATCCATCATGTGGTTATGATGACTGGGTTTTATGCACAAACTCAGTGAAGCTATGCGCTAAACAGTTAAACACACATGTCTTTACATCACTTTGGAAAGCTTTTGAAGAAAAATTGAATGAAGCTACAGGAAAAGCAGATTTAGTTCAGCTATCTGGATACTATCAGTACAATGCTCGTATTAGTGGGATTATGAACTTCTATTGTGAAGAGAAAATTGATTTATTTTGGCGAGTTGTTCAATGCGTAACTAGATGTATTGCTACTTCTGCTCAACTAAAAGTGAAAGAATTCGCAGAGTATTGGGGTGTCAATGAAGAAGATGTTGTCTTTTACCTACAATCTTTAAGAGCTATTGGCTATGAAGTTAGAAGCCATAATACAAATCCCCAAATTCCTTTAGGTGAATATCTGATCCCTTACGCTTTTCCTACGCTTAATCCCAAGAGTGTTCAACTTCGCAAAGTTCTATAACGGCATTATGAGTGAATTGCATTTGAGAGTTTATGCCAATAGAAGCGAGTTGATTCTTTCTGACGGTACGGTTCAAACCTTCCATGAGGGAGGCATGAGTCAAGCAGCAAAAGCGAGATATGCCAGAATAGCAGCAGAACTCTCCAACGGTTATTTGGAAAGACGAATTTTAGCTTGTAGAGATAGATCCTCAAATCTTAACTTTTCAAGTTTAGCTCAAACGCACAGTTTGCTTTTAGATCGGTTAATTCAGTCAGTAACTAGCGAAGTTGGTAGAGCATTAGTAGGACTTACAATATTACAGTTATGTGTTAAGTCAATTGAGCCGGAGCAGAATACCAGATTACATAAAGGTAGTGCAAGTACAAGAGATTTTTCTTGGCGTGACGGAATCTCTATGCGTTCTCTCGATAAAAAGTATATTACACCTGTATTGCGAGAGTATGAATTACTCAGGCTAAATGCTGACGGTTTTATGATGACTCGGAGCTTAGCAGAAAACTACCCATATTCAACCGTATATAAGGCAAATTTGCGGGGTGCGCGTTCTGAGTGGGTAAGCATTGTTGAAGCTACAGAAAAAGGCGAATTATCTCCTGATATTGCATTACACTACCTTCTTTCACAGTTATTGAATCAAGCACAAAATTTCAGAAGACTTGCTTCCCAGATACTTGAAGAACTGAATATATTTTTTGAAGCAACAGTTATCAATCAAGAAATTGCATTAAACTTCATTCTCCGCCACATTAACCAATCTGATTATGCCGCTCGCTTAATGGAAATTGCTATGCATAGCTTAATGCAAGCGATGCAAGACTACCAAGTTTTCCCAAATAGTAGTTTGAAACCACTTTCACAAATGCGTTCAGCCAATAAAAAGCATGGAAATATTGGTGATATTGAGCTTTTAGAGGATAGACAAATTGTAGAAGCCTGGGATGCCAAATATGGCAAGTCATATTTAAGAGATGAAATTGAGGAATTATCAGAAAAGTTGGAGGTGCATTCCGCTATAAGGCGAACTGGATTCGTCACAAGCCTTGAACCAGAAAGGCTTGATGAGTTAGAGCCTAGGTGTGAAGAGATTGAGGAGATTTATGGAATATCTTTAGAAATCTTGACTTTTGCAGAGTGGGTTGAAGAACAGTTTGAACGTGCATCCACAGAAGAAGCTGCTTCAGAACAGGAACTAGCTGTAGCTTGGATTACAGCTTACACAGAGTCTTTGGCACAGCTACGTAGAGACATCGCTCCAATAGATGAGCCTTGTTATCAATGGTTGCTAACTCTGCATGGTATTTTGACCGAAGAGTTGTGAAATGTTTATTATGCTTTTGATTAAAGTGGGTTGGCATAGCATCTAACACAACTGCGTTAGTGCGGACAAAACATGAAGTTATTGGTAGAAATTCTAGTTTGTCAGCCGCATAACTCCATCGGTGGTTTGCAGTTACGACAAAACTCCAACTACACCGTAATAAACGCAAACACCAGCACCAACTAAATACACGAACCAAGTCAGAAAAAATCCAACAGCACGACCTGGGGATGGTCCATACGTTGTCATTAATCCCCAAGCATGGGTAATTCGTCCTATAATCAACGCACTTCCAAGCAGCCATATCAACAAAGTCGGCAACTTCATTAACTCCAACGCCATAAGAAACAGCAGCCCCAGCGGGACATACTCGGTAAAATTGCCAAAAGCACGGACTTTTCGTTGCAATACTCCGTCGTCACTCGTTTTCGTTGCAACTGATTGCGTATAGTTTTCGACAAAAGCTGCCCATTTGCTAGGTTTATCGAGGTAGTTGGGCTGCGTTGCTACCTCTTCTTGCGACCCGCCATGCCATACTCTAGTACTCATTCGCTCCATTACCACAATATAAGACAGCGCAAAAGCGATGAAACCACTCAATCCGATAAAAAGCGTTGAAATGGGAATAGGATTAGTCATTGACGCTTGCTTTGTAACTTCTGCCCTTCATTGTGCCAGCTTAATAATTAGAAAGGATTTCGGCTGTTTGTTGCGGTGTGACTAAAGTATTGGCACACAAAATGCCCGAAGCCGCAACCGCAGGAACGCCAATTCCAGGCATCGTGCTATCGCCAACGCGGTACAATCCTGGTATCGGTGTGGTAGCTCCAGGAAACATCCCTTGACCGGCGGCGATCGCAGGACCATACGTACCTTGATACCGTCGTAAATAATAGGCATGAGTTAATGGTGTACCAATAAGTTCTGTAACAACTCGTTGCCTAATATCGGGAATTATGCACTCCAATGCTTTGTATAAAGATTGCGATTGCGCTTTTTTCTTGTTCTCATAATTATCATCGTGCTGCCAATTGCTGTAAGGTTCTAATGTGTAAGCGTGGACAACATGATGACCTGAAGGTGCAAGCGTTGCATCCCACACCGAAGGAATCGAAATCATGCACGTGTTACCTGGTGCGGTGATATCTTGTTGTGGATCGTGAACGACGACATGATGACCTGTCAAATGCTCTAAACCTTCAGCTTTAATCCCAAGATGAAGATGCATAAAACTATCTACCGCTGGTGTTTTTAACGAAGCTTGGCGATAGGATCTGGGTAAGTCTTGCGCTTGCAATAAAGTGTTGTAAGTATCCCAAATTGACGCATTGGAAATTACTACGGATGCTTTGAGAATTTCACCGCTGCGTAAGCGTACCCCAGCAACTTTACCCGACTCTACTAAGATGCGCTCGACATGAGTTCCCAAGCGCAATTCACCACCCCAACGTTTTAACCCACGTACTAAAGCATCAACGATCGCACCACTACCACCAACAGGATAATCTACTCCAATGTGCGATCGCTCCCCTAACATAAACGCAACTTCTGGCGCAATTGTGCCATGCGCTTTTAAACCAGAAAGTAAAAAGCATTCTAAGTCAATTAATCGGCGTACCCAAGAATCTTGTACTTCGCGATCCATCACTTGCCCTACGGAACTTTGAATCGTTCCTAGATGCGGTAGCATTTTGAGCAATGATGGTAAGTATTTTAATAAAGTTGGGATAATTTGCCAATCTGCCCTTAAAGCAAGCGTAGGAATACCTTGTAAAGCTTCATACAGTGGGAGCAAGCGTTGCGTAAATCGCTGTAGTTCCCTTGCACCTTGGGGAGTGATTTGGGCTACTGTTTCAAGATACTTGTCAATTGCGCTATAAACGGCAAAAGTCCCTTCAGGAAAGTGGTAGTGTCCTAGTGGGTCATACGGGATGGACTGTATTGATTCTCCTAATACGTCTAGAACTTGTCGTAAGGGATTGTAACTGTTTGGGTTACTTAAACCGCAGTAGAACGAAGGACCTGAATCAAAAGTAAATCCGCGTCGCGTAAAACTGTGTGCTGCACCGCCAGGGATGTTGTGACTTTCGCAAACAATGACTCGTTTGCCATAACGCGACAATAAAGCAGCAGCGGTTAAACCACCGATACCGCTGCCAATGACGACGACATCGCTATCTTGCATGAGTCATTGATTGTAGAGGTTTGTATCATCCTCTCGATCCTAACTTATGGTGATTTTTGGGAATGGTGAGTAAGTTGCGATCGCATTCCATACCAGCATCAAACGATGATTTGTGCAATAATACTGCAAATTATTCTTATTTAGCAGCAATTATATTAAAGATTATCCTGACGCTATGACCATCACCGTTTCCGAGCAAACTCTTGATGAACTTTGGCAAGAAGCCAATCCAACACTACAACACGCCGATGCATTAGATCCTTTGGATGTCATTCAGAAGTATCCATCTAAGTTAGGAAAAGGTTTTCGACGCAACATTGAGTATCAAGAAGGAATTGATATCACAATTAATGACTATCAACTGCACGATAATGTAATTGAGAAGGTTGATGTACACGAACATCCTATCCAGTGCGGATTTCTTCTCTCTGGAAATTACAACGTTAATAATGATGAACAGGTTTGTTCTGGATTGTATTGGTTTTGCGGAAGTGGATTTGCAACAGGTGGATTGTGCGAGGAATTAAGACAGCAGCGGATCTCATCTATCAACATTCATATCGCACCAGAATTATTTCAGTTATATCTTGCCAAATCAACCGAATGTATTCCCCCAGAGTTGCATCATTTATTTAAGCAACCACATCAGCAATACTTTTATCGCTACGGGAAAGTGACACCACAAATGCAGATAGCGCTACAGCAAATTCTGCAATGTCCGTATGCAGGAATTACCAAACGCTTGTATCTCGAAAGTAAAGTGATGGAATTAGTGGCGTTGATGGTAGAACAGGAAATTGAAATTCAACGAGGTGAACACTGTCGGTTAGTCTTAAAACTCGATGATGTCGATCGAATTCATCAAGCACAAACAATTTTACAACAACGTTTAGATCATCCACCTTCGCTCATTGAGCTAGCGCGTTTAGTTGGGCTGAATGACTATACACTTAAACGCGGATTTCGACGAGTATTTGGAAATACAGTATTTGGTTACTTGCACGATTATCGCCTGGAGCAAGCACAGCAATTGTTAGGAACAGGTAATTTAAAAGTAGAAGAAGTTGCGCGAATCGTAGGATATCGCGATCGCAGTGCTTTTTCTAAAGCCTTTTGCCGTAAATTTAGTATGAGTCCGAACGACTATCGCCAAGCCAAACGCAGATAAATTTAGTCAGTTGATTGCGTGAGATTTGGATTGAGCAATCGCGCTTCTAGCCAAGGTTGCAAATCTGCTAAACTTGTAAAATCAAGCAATGCCTCACTCAAGTCTTCGAGAACAGGCAGCGGTAAACCTGAAATTGAAGCACGTAGATCGTCCGAAATTTTGCCAAATCGCTTACTCAACTGTCGAATTGTCAAATTCGCTGCTTCTTCCTGTTGTCCTTCTTCCTTAATATCTTGGTAAAGCCGTGTTTTCTTGAGCGCTATTCCCAGCATCGATTCTACCTCAGTTCGATTTAGTCGTTTGTGCTACGCACACGCTGCGCGAACAAACTTGTATGCGATGATCGTTGTAATCATCTCTATTATCGCTTGCGAAGTTTGTTGCGGTACTTGTTGACGAGTCTTTGCTAACAAATACTTAGCTTGTTCAAGTGCTTGGGTTTTGTTTAATGTGGTCAATACCATCAATGCTATTCCCAGTGGTAAGGAACGGATATCGCCGAGTTCATCGAGATACACGCGATGTACTTGTCCACCATTAAGAAATGAGCGATGCGGATAAAGCTCACCTTGTTCAATACTCTGTGAAGGATAAATTACAACCGCTTGCCAATCGCTAAATCGGGCACGGTTGCGGTAAAAGTATAGCGATGATTCAGCAATGACTCGTTCATATAGCATTTCATCCCTAGCTCAAACAGTAAACTTGGCGATTGTTGAAATAGTTGATAAAATATCGAGTCGCGTCGCATCCAGGTGTTGATTTACTTGCTGATTCTACGATCGCATCTCATTCCATAATCTTCAAGAAATTTGCTCAACTTCGGTATAACACCACGACTATCGCCAAACGCAAATAAAAAATTCCGGTTCAACCACAAAAATATTCCGGTTCAACCACAAGCGATCGCGCATTGCCATATTAAACCTGATAAGTTCATGAGAAGCTTTCTCAGTAGTTTTAGGTAGTTGCGTGGTGTCGGGAGTTATGTTGTATTGCTTTTTTCTGCGGCTAGCGGCGGTGAGTGCCATTTTTATTTTTGTTGTCCCTGCACAAGCACAAACCGACACCGGATCGTCATCGGTGCAAAAACAACAATCTGATTCCTCGATTCCTCGACTTAACAACCTCAACCAGCCTGCAACTACGGTTGACGAGTGGATGTCTCAAATCGCTCAAACTTCAGTTGTGCAAATTACTGGAGTGCGACTAAATGCTGCAGCAGCAGGATTAGAAATTGTGCTGGAAACTGTAGCAGAACTTTCGATTCCTAAAACTTATGTTGTCGATAATGCATTAATTGCCGATATTCCCAATGCAGTAGTTATCCCGCTGAGTGGATTTCAACAAGAAAATCCGGCGGAGGGAATTGCATCGGTATCAGTCACGAATCTACCAAATAATTTTGTGCGTGTGGCAATTACAGGATTGGATGCGCCGCCAATCGCAGATGTACGACCTGACACCCAAGGCTTGGTGTTAAGTGTTGCAGTAGAACCTGAGGATGAGACAATTGAGATTGTCGTGACGGGGGAACAGGAGGAAGGCTATCAAGTTCCTGACACGTCGGTAGGGACAAGAACCGATACACCGTTACGCGATATTCCCCAATCGATTCAGGTAGTACCACAACAAGTATTGCGCGATCAACAGGTCACTCGCCTAGAAGATGCACTCAGAAATGTTCCTGGTGTGAATCAGGCTTTTAACTTTGGTCCAATTAATACTTTTACGATTCGCGGCTTTGATGCGACAGCGACTAATCTTCTCAGAGATGGGCTAATTGATCCTTTGGCTGGAGAAGTGACGGAAATATCTAGTGTTGAACAAGTTGAAGTTCTCAAAGGACCAGCATCAGTGTTATTTGGTCTGGGTAGTCCTGGAGGAGTCATCAATATAGTCTCTAAACGTCCCTTAAGTGAGCCTTTTTTCGCTATTGATGCAACCGTTGGTAGCTATAGTTTTTATCGAGGCGCGGTTGATTTATCAGGATCGTTAGATGACTCGGATACAGTCTTGTATCGTCTCAATACAGCCTACAGAAACTCAGGTAGTTTTATCGATTTCTATAATAGTGAATTCTTTAATATATCGCCTGTTGTCAGTGTGGCTATTGGCGAGAGAACTGACTTAATCTTAGAGGGAGAATACATCAGAACAAGGGATTCTTACGCATCTGGCGTACCTGTTATTGGCAGTGTATTATCTAACCCAAACGGCGAAGTATCACGTAACAGCAACTTTGGTGAACCTTCTGATGAATTTGAACAAACAATTACAAGGCTGGGATACCAACTAGAGCACAAATTTAGCGACAACTGGTTGTTACGCAATGCTTTTCGGTTCACTTTTCGTGATTACAGCGATCAACTGACGATTCCCTCAAGTTTGGAAGCAGACAATCAAACTTTTAATCGCACAGATCGAGAATACGAGCTTGAAAACAGTAACTATATTTTAACAACGAACGTGGTTGGCAACTTTTCTACGGGTTCAATTCAGCATCAGTTACTATTAGGATTTGATTTGAATCGTTTAGAAAACTTGTCACCAAGATATATTGAACGCGAAGCAGCACCGATTAATATCTTTAATCCTGTATACGGTCAACCACCGGAACCGATCATTACTTTTGAAAGTAACGATCGCTCGGTGACGAACTCATTAGGAATTTATCTTCAAGACCAAGTTACACTGACGGATAGCTTAAAGTTCTTATTAGGCGTGCGGTTTGATACCTTTGACCGGAAATACGCAGATTTCACCAATAACACCGAAAGTAGCGGATCTGACAGTGCATTCAGTCCTCGGATTGGGATTGTCTATCAACCTAATCCTATTATCTCGCTTTATGCTAGTTACACAAGTTCATTTACTCCACCAAATGGTACATTCTTTTTTGATGTTGACTCTTCATTAGAGCCAGAACGCGGTACTCAATATGAAATTGGGGTAAAAGCAGATTTGAGCGATCGCCTTTCTGCAACGCTGGCATTCTATGATTTAACTCGTACCAATGTCTTGGTAGACGATCCCGATAATTCAGGTTTTCAAATCCAAGTAGGCGAACAGAATAGCCAAGGTATTGAACTGAATCTTGCAGGCGAAATTTTGCCAGGATGGAATATTTATGCAGGTTATGCTTATACCGACGCACGTATTACGGAAGATACTACTTTTATCGCTGGGAGCCGATTACCAAACAGCGCAGAGCATTCTTTTAACTTATGGACAATCTACGAAATTCAACAAGGTGAATGGCAAGGATTAGGGGCTGGAATCGGCTTATTTTTTGTGGGCGATCGCGCCGGAGATTTAGACAATACTTATGATGTGCCAAGTTATTTTCGCACTGACGCAGCTATTTTCTATAACCAAGATAGATTTAGAGTTGCACTTAACTTCAAAAATCTATTTGATATAAACTATTTTGAAAGTGCGCTTAATTCTAATCGTGTTTACTACGGACAGCCCTTTACCGTACAAGGAACTGTCTCCTGGCAGTTTTAATTGAGACAATCATGCGGATTTTTTTTGGCTGGTTAATATTGGGTATTTTAGGATTTACTCTAGTTACAGCTTGCAATCATCATACATCTCAAACTATATCCTCCTCTCCTAAACTGCCAGCCACAGAATGTCACATCATTAAACACACGATGGGCGAAACCTGTGTTCCGATTAATCCTCAACGAGTTGTCACCTTATCTTCATCTACTTTAGGTAATGCGCTGGCACTTGGGATTAAACCGATCGGTACTACAAACGAAATTCACCAGGAAAATAAATCGCTGACTTCTGTTAAAGACAAAACAGAGGAAATAAAATTAATTGGACTGTCTCAACCAAATTTAGAAGCAGCATTACTACTTAAACCAGACTTAATTATCGGTGTAGATTGGTTCCAATCAATTTATCCTCAACTATCTAAAATTGCTCCTACAGTTTTGGGTGAACTTAACTACCCAACTTGGGAAAAGCATCTAAGTTTTGTGGCTGAAGCTTTAGGAAAACAAGCAACTGAAAAAGCACTTTGGAATCGTTACTATCAGCGAATGGAAGAACTAAAGCTAGCATTAGGAAATCGCTATCAAGACAAGAAAATATCATTTATCTATATTTGGAATGATCAAATATCAACTGACGCAAAGAACTCATTTGTTGGCTCCATTCTTAGCGATGCTCTTTTGCAACGTCCAGCCTCACAGAATATTGACGCACCCTATGGCGCAGTAGAAATTTCCCTGGAAGAATTAGAAAAAGCCGATGGTGATATTTTATTTGTAGCGACTTATGCAAGAGATGGTGGCAATCAATTTTTTGAAAAAATTCAACGAAATCTTCTTTGGAAAAACCTGAAAGCTGTTCAAGAAAATCATGTTTATTTTGTTGATTTTACAGCATGGGCTGCGACACATATGCTTGGAACTGATGCCGTTATTGATGACTTGTACAAATACTTGGTAAATACACCCTAAGTAAATGGTGAAAATAAAAGTAATATCAAAGTTGGTAACTGGTAATTGGTAATTAGCTTTAATTTTTTTTAAATGACCGACTGTACGAAAATTTACATATAGCGCTCGAAGCTAAGCCATAAGCTATTGATTATCAACACAAGCCACGCTAACTCGATTACTATTTACCTATTACCTATTTTTCCACATCAGACACTTGTGATACATAATTATGCCTACTTGCTTACTTGTCTGTAAATCTTGTAACCGTTCTTCGGAAGAATTGCCAGAAAATCAAGTTGCTGACGGTGCTCGTTTAATCGAACAACTCAACGCCTTGAGTGCTGAACAGACACAGTGTAAGGATCTGAGAATTCAGCCAGTGGGATGCTTGTGGACGTGCGGTTCTCCCTGCGCTGTTGCTTTTTCTGCGCCTGGTAAACCAACTTATCTATTTACCAATGTAACTGCGGATGACACCGCCGCTGCGTTACTTCAGTTTGGCGAACTGTATTTGAAGAGCAAAACAGGCAATATACCTTGGCAGCAGTTTCCGCAAGTGTTACAAGAAGTGAGTATTGCCAAGATTCCAACAATGAGTCGATAGGTACAATGCGACGCGATCGCGATTTTCTCAGCACCAGAGACGAGCGCACTTCTAAAATACAAAGGGTGGGTAATACCCACCCAATCACCTAATACTCAGGTACAGAAGTATCAACTTCACGACTCCAAGCGGTGATACCACCTTTAACGTTTGTGCCTTCAATTCCTGCTTCTTGGAGAATCCCTAAAGCTTTTGCAGATCGTCCGCCCATCTTACAATGCGCGATTAAACGATGACCGTTGAGTATTTCTTTAACTTTCTCTACGCCTTCACCGCTTTCGATATCAGGTAACGGAACTAGGACAGAACCTGGAATTTTTGCAATTTCGTATTCATTAGGATTGCGTACATCAAGCAGGACAAAATCATCAGCACCACTATCAAGTAGTTCTTTTAATTCCTGCACAGTCATTTCTTGCATTGCCATCTGTCGTTTCTCCTCTTCGGCTTTTGCTTGGGGAATACCACAGAAAAATTCGTAGTCAATTAACTTGTCAATTACTGGACGTTCAGGATTAGGGCGCAACTTCAACTCGCGGAACTTCATATCTAGAGCGTTAAACAGCAACAAGCGTCCGCTTAAAGTTGTTCCCTGCCCTAAAATAATTTTGACTGTTTCAGTAGCTTGAATAACTCCGATAATACCAGGTAAAATTCCTAAGACGCCGCCTTCAGCACATGAGGGAACCATTCCTGGTGGTGGTGGTTCGGGATACAAGTCGCGGTAATTTGGTCCGCCTTCGTAGTTAAATACGGTTGCTTGCCCTTCAAACCGGAAGATTGAACCATAGACATTGGGCTTGTTCGACAATACGCACGCATCGTTAACAAGATACCGTGTTGGGAAGTTGTCTGTGCCATCGACCACAATATCATAAGGTACGATAATGTCTAAGGCATTCTCTGAACTCAGGCGCGTTTCGTATAAATCAACCTGACAATTGGGATTGATTTCTAAGATGCGGTTTTTCGCTGATGCAATTTTGGGTTTACCTACCCAAGATGTGCCATGAATAACTTGACGTTGCAAGTTTGAATTATCGACAACATCAAAATCAACGATACCGATACGTCCAATACCCGCAGCTGCAAGATATAAAAGTAACGGTGAACCTAGCCCACCTGTACCGATACACAGCACGCTTGCTGCTTTGAGACGCTTTTGTCCATCAAGTCCGACTTCGGGCAAGATCAGATGGCGCGAATATCGTTCGTATTCTTCTTTTGTTAACTGGATTTCATCCAGATTAGGATTGAGCATAGCAGTGTGTGAAAGAACGGATTTTCGATCCTATCCAAAGATAGCCTTTGGATGTTGGGATTTTTGTGGTTTTTAAAATAATGAAATTTAAACGAGTTCTACAACAATCATATTTTCTGACTGAAATTGATGATGCTCATCTAAACTCCAGTTTTGGACATCATCACATTCGCCATTTACCACGGAAACTATGATATATGAGTATTGCTGCCAAGCATAGATACGATCGCATTCTGAAGGAATTGCCGGATGATTCGGGTGTGAGTGATAGATTCCAATTATATCTAAATGGCGATCGCGTGCAGCTTTTTGCATTTTTAACATTTCTTGCGGTGCGATCGCATAGCGATCAATTTTGCCATGATTAGTAGAATTGTCTTCCCATTCAGGTGCTTCAGTGTTCCAAGTATTTTCCGTTGGGACAACTTCGACTACTAATTTTTCATCATCAACTGCTTTACCCAATAATAGACCACAGCATTCTTCTGGGTACGTGCTTTCGGCATGAGTACGGATAGCTTGTAGCTGTGGTGGAGAGAGACTTAATACCATATCGATATCTCGACTTAAAACTTAAAATCTTGCTAGTGGTGTTTACCTGCGCCGAGATAAAGTTCGCCAACTTTAGGATTGTTGAGTAATTCGCTACCTGAACCGGAAAAGCGATCGCGTCCTGTATCGAGTACATATCCGCGATGTGCCATTGCTAGTGCTTTACGTGCATTTTGTTCTACAAGGACAATTGCTGTCCCTCTTTTATTGATTTGTTGTATTTGCTCAAACACATTGTTGACTAACAACGGTGAAAGTGCTGCGCTGGGTTCATCTAATAGTAGTAAGCTAGGTTCTAGCATCAATGCCCTCCCCATTGCTAGCATTTGGCGTTCTCCTCCTGAAAGCGTTCCTGCTCTTTGACGGCGTCGATTTGCAAGTACAGGAAAAGTTGTGTAGATTTTCTCTTTTAAGTCACTCAAGGGCGTATTGCGGATAAAAGCCCCCATTTCTAAGTTTTCTTCTACACTCAATGAAGGAAATACATTTGCAATCTGCGGCACATAACACATCCCGCGCTGTACGATTTGATTTGATTTGAGTCCAGCAATGTTTTCGCTGTTAAAAGTGATTTTTCCACGCTGCGGAGTTAATAAACCAAATATAGTTTTTGCTAACGTTGATTTTCCTGCACCATTAGGACCGATAACTGCGACTAATTCTCCAGGGAAAATCCGAAAATTAATTCCTTGCAGGATGTCTAGGTCTTTGACGTAACCAGCCCAGACATCCTCAACTTCTAACAGAGGAGTCGTATCTTTCATCGTACGCGAACAGCAAAAAGAGGTGAAGTATGAATATTATCCTGCAACCTTGATCTTTTAGCTGCTTAGGCGATCGCTACGTTTAAATTAAGCAAGATTTATTAACCATCAAGAATTTTTCAGGTAAACCTCATATTTAAATATTTACTTAAGGAGTTTTTTGCAACTCTGGTCTTTCTTCAGGAACAATTGCAGCCTCAACAGGGCAAACCTGAATGCAAATACCACAGTCAATACAGGTAGCAAAATCAATCCAGTACCAGTCAGTACCCTTCATATTTTTTCCTGGTCCAGGGTGAATACAAGCAACAGGACAAGCATCAACACAGTCAGCAACTCCTTCACAAGTTTCTGTAACGATTGTATGCGGCATATTCTTCTCTCTTCTGCTTCTTGAACTAAGTCAATTAGAATGTTTTTTGATTCTAACAAAAAACTTTTATTTTAATTTTCGTGTCTATATTTCACCGTAAGAAATTCAACCGATGTATAAATATTTCTCTTTCATTTTTATTATATATATTGCCAATCAGCACAAACTCATCATCTATTTCTTAGGTGTGTTGCAATAGCTATTATTAGTTATTTAATATTTTTTTACTATTTGCTTTTTAGTTCAAAGCTAGAACTCTATACCGTAGTTAAATATATTAACTATCATAAATGGTGATCTGTAGAACCAGCAAGATGTCTACATCATACTTGAGATGCAATGATTTTACTAAATCAATATGATTTTGTTTGTAATTTAAAATATCATCAATTTGATTAATGATCAAAAAAATACGCTAACTTGCATTTCACTTAACAAGCTAGCTTCAAATACTATTATCTCAGCTAAAAAATCAACTTAAATATTTGATTACTCAAGGAAATAAAAGAAAATTACTAAGGATTCCTATTGCGAAGGAGATAGCAAACTTTTTATTGATGTTATTGACTCAATTGAGGGTAAACCTTCAGATTTTATCCAGGCAATTTGTTGAATGCGGCGGTGACGGGCGTACTCGCGAATTGTATCAGGATCAGAGTCGCCCAAATTCATTTCTACCCTCACAAGATGTTGGGAAGCGCGTAATTTGGCGGCATAGGCGAATGCAGCAGTATAAGCTTGAGGTGTTTCGGGAACAACCAACCAATTGCTCGTAGGGGTGGCATGGGGAAGTTGTTGTGAAGGAAGTAACACCTGGTGTAAATCTTCGATATTAAGAGAAAATCCAATACCTGAAACCGTTTCTGCTTGGGGGTGATACAGTCCTAGGAGTTGATCGTAACGTCCACCTTGCCCAATAATCCGCGCTGGATAAGTAGTATTGCTGACAACTTTAAAGACAATACCCGTATAGTAATCAAAAGTTTGGATCAAACTTAAGTCTAAGATAATTGGCGAAGATGTTGTAGATTGAGAGGACGATACGGGAAAGCACTCATTTAATAAAGCAATTAATGATTTCAGACGGTTAAGCGCCTCAGCTTGAGGAGTTTCTAAATCCAGCGAAGCAATTTTTTGTAAGACATCAGCCGGATGTCCCCGCAAGTCAAGCATCATTAGCGCGCGATCGCATTCTTCCTGACTGAGGGGCAAGGTTTCTAAAGTTATGCGATCGAGGTGGGCGATCGCATAGCGGACTTGTTCGCGCAAATTCGCCGGAAATGTTGACAATAGCGATCGCGCAATTCCAGCTTCGCCTAAGATCAGACACCAGTTATTTAAACTCAGTTCTTGCATGCACTCAGCAAGTAACAGGAGGATTTCTGCATCAGCTAGCCAACCTTGGGCACCGAGTAATTCCACACCTGCTTGATAAAACTCTTGTTGCTGATTGTGGTGAGTGCTAGATGCACGGCGAAAGACATTAGCATTGTAATAGAGGCGTTGAGGATACAACGCTCCTGCCATGCGGGTCACTGCTGTACGGGCAATCGATGCGGTCAGTTCTGGACGTAGTCCGATTTCTCCTTCATCAGATTGTAGCTGAATCAGTTGCGATCGCTGCACCGCACCACCTGCCATCAGGGTATCCAAGTGTTCTAGAGTTGATGTGATAATCCGGTGATAGCCCCAGCGGTGAAATACCTGCTGTAATCGTTCCTCGATCCAACGTTTTTGTGCTACGTCTAGGGGCAATAAATCCCGTGCCCCAGCTGGCGACTGATATACCATTACTTTTTCTTCCCGCCAAATAATCCACCAAACAATCCACTACCTCCAGAAGTATTTGTGCCTTGAGTCGGCTGCGATGCACCTGCAGGCTTAGTACCCGTTTTTTGCGTTGCTTGATCTAAGAATCTCTTGGCTTTGAGTGCCATTTGTTCTTGCGGATTCAACTGCAATGCTTTATTAATATGAACCTTAGCCATAGTGACTTGATTTTGCTTTAAATACAATACACCCATCAAGCTATGGCAGCTGCTGTTGTTTGGTTCTAACTTCAACGCATCTTGTAACTCAATCCTAGCTTGGGCAAAATTGTTGTTTTCCATAAAAGCTTGCGCGCGGCGATAATATTGCTCAACCACGCTAATAGACTGAGGCATTGGTGCTGGCTGTGGTGTTTCTCTTAGATTGTTACTATTGCGCGCAACCGGTGTAGGGGACGGCAAGCTACTAGCGCCTTTGCGCATTAAGTAAACTAAATTCAATTCGCTAATCAGCCCAATAATATCTGAAACTTGCTCTAAGTTTTCATATTGCTTCGCTGCTAGCTGCTGAAGGGACTTTTGATAAAAATGTTCTAGATTACTTGCTTGGGCTAACTCTTGCGAGAGTTTAGATTTTAGTTTAATTGTACTTGCTTCTTGTGCCAGACGCTTACTCATTTCTCGTAAAACGACAAGATATTCGGCACGGTTACGTTCTTTAGAGAATTGTTCGTAAGCAGGATTGACAGTTTTAGATAATAATTGGCTGGCACGTTGTTTTTCTTCTAGAGTTGTCGCCGCACAACTATCAGGATGTAGACGACGGGCTATTTGCAGATAGCGTTTGCGGATTTGATTAAAATCTGCATCGACAGGAATGCCTAGAACTGCATGGTGGTCAATTAAATCATATTGAAATAAGCCACGGTCGATTTTAAATGACATAGAACCTGGTGCCACCTGCAAAGCCTATAAGTTGTTTCTAGTGTACTTCGCCATCTCTCTCAAGTTATGGATTCATAACCATTAGCTAGAAGTGCGATCGCTTTTGTTAGATCATCTCCGGTTGAGATTGCTAATCAGTATTGCGATCAGCAGTTGGTTGCTAGTTGCTAGTTACTAGTCACCTCTTACTCCTCACATCTATTATTCCCTGAAAAAGGGATTGAACGAACGTGCATTAATTCATTACTTAGGGCTGCGTGGAGGTAGCCGTTCGTTGCTAAAATTCGCCCCGATGCCATATCAAACGGACTCGCATCGTATGCACTGACTTTTCCACCAGCTTCTTCGAGTAAAACAATTCCCGCCGTGATATCCCACGGCGAAAGTCCGCGTTCCCAATAACCATCCAAGCGCCCACACGCAACATAGGCTAAATCAAGTGCGGCAGAACCACTACGGCGCACGCCTTGGGTAAGATGTGTTAAATGGCAAAATTCTGCATAGTTGTTGTCTGGAGTTTCGCGGCGATCGTAGGCAAAGCCTGTCACTAATAGACTCTTACTCAGTTCATTAGTTTGGGAAACTTGAATCGGGCGGCGATCGCGCGTCGCGCCTAATCCTCTACCCGCGCGAAATAACTCCTGATGAAAAGGATCAAAAATGACACCAACTTGAGGAACATCCGCAACAAGTAACCCAATCGACACTGCAAAACTAGGGTATTGGTGGGCAAAGTTAGTTGTACCATCCAAGGGATCGATTACCCAAAGATACTCGCTTTGGGAATTTCCAACATTTCCCGATTCTTCTGCCAAAATTCCATGCTGTGGTAGGTGACGCTGTAGCACATCTAAAATGACGGCTTCGGAAGCTTTATCAGCTTGGGTAACTAAATCTCCAGGGCGTCCTTTTTCAACAACGCCATCTAATACCCCATAGTAGCTTTGGACAACCGCACCAGCAGCTAGCGCTGCTTCAGTCGCAATATCTAAATACGTTTGCAGTTCAGTAGTTGAAATCATGATTGACGAGATTGACATGGCAGCGACTGCGGAGGACACTGCTGCAATATTAGCTGACGGCGAAACTCTGCTGGAGTAAAACGCATTGGTTGAGAGGGATTCCAAATTCCCCGCCCCATGAGTCTAGCTGATTCTTGGGCACGATTTAGTTGTAGGGTGTACTTGTCATTGGGATTTCTCGCAACAGCGAGTACGTACCCCTGCGTCACTAACAATTCGTTTAACAACACTTTGTCATGCCAAACATAAGCTTGGTAGCGTCCAAAATCATCTTTTTCTTGCACGTCAAACTCTAGTAAAACAGTGTTACCTTGAACAATTTCTGCTAATTGTTGTTTTGCAGTTTGTCCCCACGGCTGCTGTTGTAGATCGGGTGCGTCTACTCCTATGAGGCGTACTCGTGAGTTAAAATTGCGTTGTTCCTCTAAGCCGATGACTTCCAATGTATTGCCACTTACTACCTGCGTGACTTTGACAATTTTGCCTTGCGGCGTAGTCTCTGGCTGACAACTTTGTATTAGCGTCAGTAATGGTATGAGAACAACAAACTTACTCACTAAAAGTTGGTGACGCATCATAATTCTTAGACACTAGCCACTTTGACTTGATGCTTTAGAACTGCAGCTTTCAAGGATAACACATCATAATTTCTAGCTACTAGCCACCAGTCACTAACCACTAATCTTCATCTAACGGTAAACCTGCCCGAACTTTTCCTCTACCAAAATAACGTCCAAATTGTAGTTCGTATACTTCATCTTCGTCTTGAGTTTCAACTTCTAAATCAGAAAGTGGATAGCTAACACATAGCAAAGCATAGCCTTTTGAGCGTAATTCGAGAGACAATCCCATTGCTTCGGGTTGATAAATTTCTCCAGAAAGCACTCGTACTGCACACGTTGTACAAGCACCATTGCGACAAGAAAATGGCAGTTCTACGCCTTGATTTTCGGCACTTTGAAGGATATAGCTGTCTTCAGGGACTTCTAGTGTATAGTTCTTGTCACGGGCGCGATCGCGAATCCGAATTTTGTAAAAACGAGTCATGAGCTAAAGGCAAAAATTAACTTCTTCTATTTTTACTGAATCTGGATTGTTTCGTTGTATAATTAGAATTTGTGACACCTGGAGAGGTGGCCGAGTGGTTGAAGGCGCAGCACTGGAAATGCTGTTTGGGGGTAACTTCAACGAGGGTTCGAATCCCTCCCTCTCCGTTTAAAAGACAATTTGTGGAATTAGCTTTTCTTCAGTATCTATTGAAGTTATGTAACCAATACCCAAGAAGCGATCGCCTTCCTCATAAATCTGCAAGGGTGAATTTAACGGTAAATCGGTAACATCATAAAGAATCTTTTGTCCTTGACACCATTTTTGGGCGATCGCGGTTGGTAAGATGACAGAATTAAGATGCTGTAAAGCTTGTGTAGGTGGAATTGGTTGAAAACTACCTTGTTGAATTTGAGATTCTAATTGCTCAAACGTTAAGCTATCTGCAATGTCAAAGCCACTGCTTTGCGTACGAATGAGTTTCGCTAAAGTTCCACCAGTTTGTAAGACTCTACCCAAATCGCGGGCGATCGCGCGAATATATGTTCCTGTACCACAAGCGATCGCCACATCAATTTCAGGAAAATCTCCAGATCGCCAGTCTAAAATTTCAATGTGGAAGACTTCTACACTCCGTAGAGGAATTTCAATGTTTTTCCCCGCGCGTGCAAGATCGTACAAACGTTTTCCCTGGACTTGAATGGCACTATAACGCGGCGGTATTTGGTCAATTTTGCCTTGAAATTGTTTTAGTGCAGTTGCAACTTGTTCTAGGCTTAAATCGGATACTGGCTGTGAGGTAATGACTTCCCCTTCGAGATCGTCTGTTGTTGTCGTGATTCCTAATTGAATTGTTGCTTTGTAGGCTTTATCTGACTGTAAAAACTGCAACAAGCGAGTCGCTTTTCCTAAAGCGATTGGTAAAACACCTGTAGCAGCAGGATCTAAAGTTCCACCATGTCCGACACGCTTCATTTGTACGAGTTTACGTACTCGCGCTACACAGTCGTGGGAAGTGAATCCAGCGGGCTTGTTTAAATTAAGAAAACCTTGCACAATCTATGAATAAAATTAAGACGCTATGAAACATTTAACAAGAATTACATTCAATCCTGGCGTGATGGGAGGTAAACCTTGTATTCGAGGCTTGCGCGTAACTGTGGGAATGCTGATTGGGTTGATAGCGTCAGGACATTCTACAGAAGAAATTTTAGAAGCTTATCCTTACTTAGAGGAAGGAGATTTACGTGAAGCTTTGGCGTATGCAGCTTGGCGTGTAGAGGAAGTCGATATACCACTCATTGTTCAGTAAGACTTCTCGCATGGATAAATCCCAACTTTACAGGGTAACTAGTGAAAATGTAGTTATTCTTCATTTACTCGTTGCAATTGCGCAATGCGAGGATCGATGATTTTTTGACCGAGAGTGGAAAATTTGATCGCGACAGATACTTTATTTCCTGAACCGAAAACGTGAGTGATTTCACCAACACCAAAAGTTTTGTGCAACACGCGATCGCCGACTTGCCAATTCTGTGGACTTGTATTGACAGGAGTTGTTGCTACTTGTCTACTTCGTGAAGCAATACTCGGTGGTTTTGTATAACTCTGACTTGCAAGTTGTTGATCTGCAAGCAATTCTTCGGGTAATTCTGTTAAAAACTGCGAACGAATTGCTGGTTCGCGCGAACCATAAAGACGGCGTTCCCGTGCATGAGAAAGATGCAGCAATTCTTGCGCGCGAGTAATTCCGACATAACACAAACGCCGTTCTTCTTCCAAAGCATCAGGATCGTCTAATGAGCGAAAATTAGGTAATAATCCTTGTTCCATCCCTACTAAGAAAACGACAGGAAACTCTAAGCCTTTAGCTGCGTGTAATGTTAGTAAGGAAACAGCTTTTTGTCCTTCTTTTAAATTATCTAAATCAGAATTTAATGCAGTACTTGCTAAAAAAGCTTCTAAAGAAGTATCCTCACTTTCTTCTTCAAATTGCACAACGGCATTGTAGAGTTCTTGCAAGTTTTGTAACCTGTCTAAACCTTCATCTGTACCTTGATTTCTTAAGTCTTGAATATAACCTGATTCTTCCATAATTGCTTGCACAATTACCGACGCAGGAGTGATATCTACTTGTTCTTGCCAGTGGCTGATTAACTGTGCAAAACTAGTTACACCTTTTACTGATCGCCCTGCTAAAGTCCCTGCTGATGTTTCATCACTAATAATTTCCCACACAGGAATGCTTAACTCTTGGGCAGCACTTACTAAAGCATCAATTGTGGCTTTACCAACACCACGACGTGGTGTATTAATGACTCGCAGTAAACTTACTGTATCTGCAGGATTAACAATTACACGTAGATAAGCCAGAATATCTTTGATTTCTTTGCGATCGTAAAACTTCAATCCGCCAACAATTGTGTAAGGAATACCCCAGCGTACTAAAGTATCTTCAAACGGTCGAGATTGTGCGTTAGTCCGGTAGAGAATGGCAAAGCTACCCCAATTAAAATCAGGATAACGTCGTTCTAAATTCCGAATTTGATTGATTACAAATTGCGATTCTGTAATTTCATCATCAGCTTTATATAAATAAATTTGTTCGCCAACTTCACGAGTAGGTTTGAGAACTTTATCGATGCGTTGAGTGTTGTTTTCGATCAATTCGTTGGCAGCTTGGAGAATATTTTCTCTAGAGCGATAGTTTTCTTCTAACTTCACCATTGTACGAGTATCAGCATCAGGCAATCCATCGCCGAAGTCAGACTGAAATTCTAGTAAAATTGTGAAATCTGCCATGCGGAAACTATAAATCGATTGATCCGCATCACCAACTACAAACACTGAACGATTGCGCCAATCCCAGTTGTGTTTATTGGTTTCTCCGTTGGTAACAAGTAACCGAATTAAATCATATTGAGTCCGGTTGGTATCTTGGTACTCATCAACTAATATATGTTGAAATTTACGATGCCAATAACCTAAAACTTGTTCGTTTTGTTGAAATAGTTGTACAGGAACCAGAATTAAATCGTCAAAATCTAAAGCATTGTTTTCGGCTAAAGCACTTTGATATTGACTGTAAACTTCAGCAATCACGCGCCCGCGATAATTAGGTTGTTGGCGTTCAAATTCTTGCGGTGTTAATCCTTGATTTTTGGCGTTACTGATTGCGTAGCGTACCGATCGCGGCTCAAATTTTTTGTCATCTAAATTGAGTTGTTTGGTGACTATTTGCTTGACAAGGGTTTGAGCATCTGATTCATCAAAAATTGAAAAATTACGATTCCAACGCCGTCCTTGTTCGTCTTGATATTTTTCGATATCGAATCGCAGAATACGGGAAAATAAGCTGTGGAAAGTACCGATCCACAAATCTTTGATAATGGTTTTGTATACGCGCGATCGCAAACTTGTTTGTTCGTGCGGTGCTAAAGCTTCTAAGGGTTTTCCGTAGTCTTGAAGTGCAATTTGTTCTGCAAACAGCTTCTGGATGCGTTCTTTCATCTCCCGCGCTGCTTTGTTAGTGAAGGTGACAGCCAGGATATTTTCAGGATCGACGCGGTGCTTCAAAATGAGATTGGCAATTCGGTAAGTCAGTGCTCGTGTTTTACCCGAACCTGCGCCAGCAACGACTAACATGGGACCGCAGAAATGTTCTACAGCTTGGCGTTGACTAGGATTGAGGTGACTGAGAAAGTCAATGGTTGTTGTCATGAGTGTAAGAAGTGCGATATCGCGCTTAAGGCTGTATAAAGATATATCCTGCCTGACCTATACTACAAAACTTATGATATCTTTGTAGCTTCCTAATTGAAGCATTGCCGCGATCTGATTACAATTTGCTGCTACAGAATTTGTATCGTTTAATATTGCTGCTTTCCAAATTGAAAATCTAGGTTGTAAATCTTTAGCAAACATTAAGCTCGCTGGAGTTCAGTAGTATTACTGTTATTATCTCCAAACCTAAAATAATCAATAGAGTTTTTCAGTAGATTTCGCATTCATTCACTATCTACAGTTTGATAGGCTCTATCACATTAAAACATTTCATCTAGCGTAACTAGTAACGATTATGGGAACATCAGATACACCTTTGTGGGTTCAAGATAGAGATACGGTGATTACTGAAGAAAGTAATGTTGAGTGGCGTTACGGAACACCACCAGATTATTCGCGTAACAATGCAGCACTCAAACAACAAAGTCAATACAATCATATCGAAGGCTCTTTAGAGGCGATTGTCCAAAACTTAGTGAGAACTTTTGAAATGGAAGCCTCCTTCAAAACGAACCCCCAACAGTGGTTATCAGTTGTCGCTGATAAGTTTCGGATGCGGACAAATACTGAACCAGAATATACTGCTGAGGACATTGTTGCTGCTGGAACTTACAACTTATTTTTAGGAGAATCGGATCGCTACAGCGCGAAAGCTGAAGATTTTGAATCGTCAGGAAGAATCTTTCATGAAGCATTTCCCAATGGTTTTTTATGGGAAGTGATTGAGGTACTAGCAGGACCACCCAATGTTACTTTTAAATGGCGTCATTGGGGAACTTTTAGTGGTGCATATAAAGAACATCAACCAACCGGAGAAGTTGTCGAAGTTGTTGGTATTAGTGTGGCACGGGTGTCTGATGATTTAAAAATTGAATCATTAGAACATTATTTTGATACCAATTCTTTCTTAGGAAAATTGACATCCGGTGAAAAAGCGATCGCCAACGGCTGTCCTTTTCATCAGTAAGTTTAAAGGTTTACACAGAAAAATAACCTGATTGAGAAATTATTTACTCAGATTCAACTTTAGTAGCGATCATTGATTGATTAACGAATTTAGCTGTGGATACCAAAATCCTAGCTACTGGCAGCAATGATGAGACAATTAAGCTTTGACATATCAAGAAAGGGGAAGTACCTGAAAATGCTTTTTGGAATTAGTTAATTGTTTGAGTAATATTCGTATCTATTAACAGCGTTGCTGCCCCACTTGTGTAGCAGTCGTACAGTGTTTTGTTGAATGTAGTTTGACCGCCAAATAACCATCCTTCCCCAGTGGAGGTGACGCGATCGCCTACGTTTCCTTTAACGATGAGTTGATTGCTAGTATCCGATAAGTTAAGCAAGTCAAGGCGTGTTAGCTTCAGACTATTATTACCTGTTCCTGTCAGATCAATTATTTCAAAACCCCGCAGTTGGCTACTAGTAGTTGTTGTTAAATCTATCGTGACCCCTGCAGTAAATACTGCTAAAGTATCTGTACCGCTACCACCGTCTAAACGACGGTCATTTTTACCAAAGCTCAGAATATCATCGCCTGCACCCCCATAAAGCACATCGCGACCTAAACCACCCCGCAGCGTGTCATTTCCCCTGCCACCAATTAAGATATCATCGCCCGCAGTACCAGTGAGGACGTCATTACCCGCAGTACCATTCTTGGTCACTTTGTGGCTAAAGTCTTTACCAAAAACAATATAACTTCTGCCATTTTCAACACCACCACCTCTAGGAGTACTCGTGATGATATCTGCAAAGCCATCACCATTGATGTCTCCCGCCGCACGGACTAACTCGTTACCACCCTCATATAAACCGTTAGCCTCTCCCTTGATAACAAAGCCATTGCGACCGTTAAGTGCCGATAAATTCAGCCGTGCGCTGAAGCTTTGAGTGCCAAATATCACGTAGGTATCATCAATCTTGTTTGGACTATAGTAATCGCCAAGATAAGAAGCTCGCACTAACAAATCGTCAAAGCCATCACCATTGATATCTCCTGCACTACCCACAGAAACACCTGAGAGATCGCTGGGATTAATGCCTGCGATCGCAAATCCGTTACTACCATTAAGATTAGCTACATCAATTTGTGCTGCAAAACCACCTGCTTTACCAAACACCACGTAGCTTTCTCCAGCTTCAGTTTTACCATTGGGGCTAGCAAAAGAAGCTCCAACAATCAAGTCAGTAAATCCATCACCATTGACATCACCTGCGTTACTGACTGAAATACCAAAACGGCTATTAGCAATTCCTTTGAGGGTAAAGCCATTGTTACCATTGAGATTAGCAACATTAACATTAGCATTCCAACCGCTGGCTTTGCCAAACACAACGTAGCTTTCTCCAGTCTGATTCTGACCAGCAAAGGGAGAACCGACAATTAAATCGGCGAATCCATCACCATTGATATCACCTGCACCGCTGACAGAGCTACCAAAAAAATTAAATGCATCATTTACTGTAAGAGCAAAGCCATTGCGCCCATTGAGATTGGCGACATTCACATTGGCATTCCAACCACTTGCTTTGCCAAACACTACATAGGTTTGTGTTGCATCCTCACCTGAACCAACGATCAAATCGCTAAACCCATCGCCGTTGATATCTCCCGCACTGCTGACAGAAAAGCTCGAAGCGCCATTGATGGTAAAGCCATTGCGACCATTGAGTTTAGTCAAGTCAAAATTGGGACTCCAGTCACTTGCTTTACCAAACACCACATAACTTCCCACCTGATCAGTGCCCAAAATCAAGTCGCTAAAACCATCACCGTTAATATCTCCCGCACTGCTAACCGAAAAACCTAAGTATTTAGATGAATTAATTTCCGGAATTTTAAAGCCATTACTACCATTGAGTTGAGTTAAGTCAAAATTGGCATTCCAACCTTCAGCTTTGCCAAATACCACATAGCTTTTTGAATTTCTCTTATAAAATGGATAACCGCTAATAGCTCCAATCACTATATCTGCAAAGCCATCACCGTTAATATCTCCTGCACTGCTGACAGAAAAGCCTAGGCGATCGTAATCCTCAAGTCCTCTAATAGTGAAGCCATTGCTACCGTTTAATTCAGATACATCAATGACATCAACAAAACTAGAGTATCGGAAATAACCAGCGTTGAGATTGAGTTTTGAGAAGTTACCTTGAATGATGGCGATCAGTTCATTAGATTTGCCATCGCTACGATATAGCGCTATTCCTCTAGGCATACCCTGCGGTGATGCGGCTAAAACATAGTCGGTAGGTTTGCCGTTCAGACGAATAATTTCGTTGTTTGGATTAAAATCGGTAATCAGGGCATAATCGTTAAGACCAGGAGTAGCAGGGTTGCGATCGTCGTAGAATACGTGAGTTGCATTACCCAGCAAGAACGTGTCCCTACCCAATCCGCCTGTTAGGACATCTTTTTCTCCTACTCCATTAGCTGTACCAACTAAGGTGTCATTGCCAGCACCACCATTGAGTAAGTCACTCCCTGCTCGACCTTCTAGGCGGTTATCATACACATCACCGTCGATGATGTTATTGAGACTGTTACCAGTACCATCAATACCTCTAGTACCTAGTCTCAACAAAGGTCCCGATAATTCTAGATTTTCTAAGTTATCACCTAAAGCATATGTTTCAAGTGTAATAACTTTATCTATGCCCGCGTTTGCAGCTTCAATAATAATATCTTCACTACTAATGTAGTAATTATCATCATTGTCCCCACCGTATAAAACATCTATGCCTTGATTGCCAAAAATAGTAGCGTAGGAAACCGCACCTATCAATAAATCATTCCCTGCACCACCGTAAAGCGTGTCGTTACCATCTTCGCCGTTGAGTGTATCATTTCCTGCACCACCATGCAGGATATTGTCAATTTCGTTCCCAATCATATAGTTGTTGAGATTATTGCCAATGCCTTCAACTGCTCTATTTGTGAGGCTCAGGTTTTCAAGGTTACGACCTAAAATATAGTTGCGTGCAGCGCGGACAGTATCAATGCCTGAATTAAAAGTTTCGTTAATTGTGTCGTTTGTACTATCAATAATATAGGTATCATCTCCCGCACCACCGTTGAGAATATCAATACCTAATTCACCATTAAGTGTGTCGTTTCCAAAACCGCCATTAAGTGTGTCATTACCTTCTAATCCAAGCAAGCTATCTTTTCCTGCATAACCAAAAATTGAATCTACGGCTAAAGTACCTATTAGTGTGTCGTTACCGATAGTTCCTCTAATAATTGCCATAGTTATCTCACCACTGCTTTATGTAAGTAATGTCTTTCTTGCCATCCTCTAGCGAGCACTATGTGTTTGTGCTTTGAGAGTAGAGTTAAACGTATGGCATAAACTGATGAAGTTTTTATTAAAGTTACCGGCATGCGCTAATTTGTACTCAAGTTCTCCACAGAACATCCGCAACGCGACAAACATCGTACATTTCTTGTACATCGTGGACTCGGAGGATATCTGCACCATTGGCTATAGCCGCACAACAAGCGGCTGCGGTTCCCCAAACTCGTGCTTTGGGTTCTGGCTGATTTAAGATATGTCCTAGAAAACTTTTCCGCGATGGTCCCACTAAAATGGGACAATTGAGCGCGCGAAATTTGGATAATTCACGAATGATTTCAATACTTTGGTTGTATTTTTTAGCAAAGCCAATACCAGGATCGATAATGATGCGATTTTGAGGAATTCCGGCGGCGATCGCCGCACTAATTCGACTTGCTAAAAACGCATAAATTTCCTCGATTAAATCATCGTATTCGATATACTGTTGCATCGTTTGTGGCGTACCGCGAATATGCATTAACACAATTGGTACACCAAGCTCAGCCACGGTTGGTAACATATCCGCATCAAAAGTTCCTCCAGAAATGTCATTAATGATATCTGCACCAGCAGTAACTGCAGCTTTAGCAACAGTTGCTCGTGTCGTATCAACAGAAATTGGGATAGAGATTTCTGGACGCAAAACTTGTAATACAGACAATACGCGCTCTCGTTCTTCTTCTGGTGAAACTTCTTCTGCACCTGGGCGCGTGGATTGTCCGCCGATATCAAGAATATCTGCACCAGCGGCGACTAAGTGCCGTGCTTGAGCTAACGCAGAAGGTGGGGTGTTAAACTCGCCACCATCACTAAAGCTGTCTGGCGTAACATTCAACACTCCCATTAAATAGGTACGCTTACCCCACTCAAACGAGTTTAAGGTTGCCATTGAGTTAACTCTGAGTCACCGCTACTGATAATTGACAATTCGGGCAAAACTACCTGGTTCTAAGCTTGCCCCGCCGACTAAAACACCGTCAATCTCTGGTTGTGCCATAATTTCATCAATATTGTTTGGCTTCACTGAACCACCGTATTGAATTGGCGTATCAGGATAACTTAACTGACTGCGAATTAACCCAATCACGCGGTTTGCTTCAGAGGCTTCGCACGTATCACCCGTTCCAATTGCCCAGATTGGTTCGTACGCAATGATCAGATTTTGCTGATCGACTTTCACCAGATCTTTTTCCAACTGCATCGAAATGAGTGCTTCGGTTTCACCCGCATCGCGTTGTTGCTTCGTTTCTCCTACACATAAAATTGGAGTCAAACCATGAGCTTGGGCTGCTATTAATCTTTTATTGACTGTTTCATCCGTCTCGCCAAAAAATTGTCGCCGTTCACTGTGACCAACGATCGCGTAACGTACGCCAATTTCTGTCAGCATAGGAGCCGCAATTTCACCTGTATAAGCTCCTTGAACTTCCCAGTGAACATTTTGTGCGCCTAACTGCACGCGGCTTCCGTGGAGATTCTTAGAAATTAACGACAGTGCAGTGAACGGAGCGCATAGCACAACGTCTCGCGCTTCTGGTGTTTGCTCCAAACTGGGCATAAATCCTTGCAAAAACTCCAGGGATTCAGCCTGGGTTTTAAACATTTTCCAATTACCGGCAATAACTATTTTTCGCACAGGTGACTCAATGAATACAAATCTAAAACACAATGAAATGTAAAAACAGTTTAAAGCTTTAAGGGAGCAATGTCACATTTACAAGTGCGAATTCTATAGCAGCGGATAGTAGAGGTCAGATGTCAGGGTTAAAATAGGGTAGACGTAAAAAAGTCACGGCTTAACAAAGCGATTAGCTATTAGCTATTGTTCTTGAGCTAATTGCCAACCGCTAGTTGCTAATTGCTGTGAATTTATTGATTTGTAGTTGCTGCTTCACGAGCTGCTGCAGCTTGATCGGGATGAATCCCTAAGCGTGTTAGGTTAATCCGACCTTTGCTGTCCAACTCTCTAACTTTGACAATCACTTCGTCACCTACGGCAACCTCATCCTCGACTCTGCCTACACGGTAGTCAGCCAACTGAGAAATATGAACCATACCTTCTTTACCAGGCAAGAATTCAACAAAAGCGCCTATTGGAATGATGCGCGTGACTTTACCAGCGTAGACATCACCTTCATTCAGCTTGCGAGTCATGCCTTGAACAATATTTTTTGCTCGTTTGGCTTTGCTCTCGTCGATTGCAGAGATTGTGACAGTGCCATCATCTTCGATATCGATTTTAGCTCCAGTTTCTTCTGTAATCCCTTTAATTGTCTTGCCACCAGGTCCAATTAAAAGACCGATCATTTCTGGATCGATTTTGATTGTGAGTAATCGCGGAGCAAAGGGCGACATTTCAATGCGCGGTTGCTCAATTGCTTGCATCATTTTTTCTAAAATATGTAACCGCGCTGGTAGGGCTTGTTTTATTGCCTGCTCAATGACTTCTAAAGGCAAACCAGAGATTTTCATATCCATTTGCAAGGCTGTGATGCCGCTATCGGTTCCAGCCACTTTAAAGTCCATGTCACCCAGAAAGTCTTCAATGCCTTGGATATCAGTCAGAACGCGCACTTCGTCGCCTTCTTTAATTAAACCCATTGCCGCACCGCTGACAGGTTTAAGAATGGGTACTCCCGCATCCATCAACGCAATTGTAGAACCACAAACGGAACCCATTGAGGTAGAACCGTTGGAAGAGAGGATTTCTGACACGACACGAATGACGTAGGGAAATTCATTTTTGGGTGGTAATACTGGAATTAGGGCGCGTTCGGCTAATGCTCCATGACCAATTTCTCGACGCCCTGGAGCACGCAGTGGCTTGGTTTCTCCTACCGAGAATGGTGGGAAGTTGTAATGATGGATATACCGCTTTTCTAAATCTTGCTGGAGATCGTCAGAGAGGTTTTGCGCATCTCCTGGCGTACCTAACGTACAAGCAGATAGTACTTGTGTCAATCCACGGTTGAATAAGCCACTACCGTGAACGCGTTTTGGGAGAACACCTACACGACAGGAAACTGGGCGAACTTCGTCGAGCTTACGACCATCAACACGCACGCTATCTTCAACAATTTGACGGCGCATGAGTTTTTTGGTCAAATCTTTAAACGTATTGCCTACTACTTTAGAGTTTGTGGTTGCTGTAACGCGAATAGGGTCTTCTTCTGGTAGTTCAGCGATCGCGGCGACGATTTCTTCTTTAACTCCATCTAACGCCGTATCGCGGCTATTTTTATCAAGGTCAAATTGTGACAAAATTTGTTTGACAGATTCTTGAGCGCGATCGCGAATAAACTCGACTAATGTCGGTTCTACTTCTACTGGTGGCTCTTCGTGTATTGCTTCCAAACCCATTTCTGCCATGAGATCTTTTTGCGCTTGAATCAGATCTTGTACAGCTTCGTAACCAAAATCAATTGCTTCAATAATGTCTTGTTCTGGCAATTGATTCGCTCCAGCCTCCACCATAATCACGCCTGCTGGTGAACCTGCGACGACTAAATCTAAATCTCCCGCTTCAATTTCTGCATAGGTGGGATTGATAATAAAGTCATCTCCCACTAAACCAACCCTCACTGCTGCCATTGGACCATCAAATGGAATTTGTGCCAACAACACAGCAAGGGATGCGCCGGTTACAGCTAATACATCCGGTGGTACTAACTCGTCCATCGACAAAGTTGTTGCAACGATCTGCAAGTCATCTCGCAACCACTGTGGAAATAAAGGGCGTAGGGGACGGTCAATTAAACGGCTAGTAAGAATTGCTTTTTCTGGTGGGCGTCCCTCGCGCCGGAGAAAACCACCTGGAATTCGACCAACGGAATACAGTCTTTCTTCGTAGTCTACCGTCAGTGGCAGAAAATCAATGCCTTCTCTTGCGGCAGAGCGGGTAGCTGTTACTAACACAGCAGTATCCCCAGATTGCATTAATACTGACCCACCAGCTTGGGGCGCTAGTAGACCTACGGTCAATCTAATATCCCTTCCGTCAAAGGATATTGACCTATCAATCTCTACCATTAAGTTTTTTGTCCTTCTTTATCACTTTCTTTTTCTGTGGCAATCCTAGCATTTATAGCCCTGCTACTGCCCTGCAGCGAATGGCAAAATAGAGACTAGAGTCAAAAGATTAGCGGATAAAGTTTTCAGTATGTGTATATGTCGCTATAAAGAGAAAAAAAATATGGATTAGAGTGAGCTTTGCTACTAATACTTAGTGTAAATATTTTCAGTAACTTACGATGTACTATAAATACATTCAACGTCTGGTTCACTAAGTAACCTAGCAGCAAAAATTACGTTCAATAGCTCTAATGTTTCACCATTCCCTCAACTTCCAGATAGTTACGTTTTGCATTATATCAAAATTGAACACTACTGTGGCATAGTTTCAGGGTTCATTAACCTGCAATAATATTACTCATTTCAATCTATGTGTAGCCTGTCGTTGCCATTGTAGTTGTACAATTAATCTAAGATCTAAATTTAATAGCTCTATCCGTTAGAAAGTAGATTTAATAACAAAAACTACTGTACCTATATAGTCACAATAAAGTAACGAATACATTTTTGAACATTCAAAGCTTACTATAAATAAAGTTTAGATTTTATATGAAATTAGAGTTAATTTTGAGAATAAATAGTTAGAAAATTTCATTAAACAATAAGATTTTTTAGAAATAATGAAATGTAATACAGAACAAAAGAAAATCAAAATTATTCTCAAGCATAGATAACAAACACAATATTAATTTTATAATTTATAAAAACAAGAGCGATTGTAGAGATTTCATGTAAGTTCGAGTAGTTAGTAAATGACAATTTTACACGGTAACTGGTTAGCAGAAAAAAACTGTTTATTCGTTTGGGGAGAAACTTGGCGTTCTTTGGGTGGCATTGAGGCATCGTTAGACGATCATCCTTTAGTCATGGCACCCGCAGAATTAGAAGAGTGGCTGCATAAATCTGATTTATTACCACAAGTGTCACGTAACTTGTTGAAAACGTTACTAGAAAATACAAAAGTTGTGTCATCTGGACGTAACCGCAAGCCTAAGAATAGTCAAGCTAACAGCGTTGTAGAGATCCGATCGCCGTGTGTCCTATTACCAACTTATTCTGATAAGCAAGAAGGAAGTGCATATCCAATTCATTCAGCAGCATCTCTAGAATCCAACTACTCACTAAAGCCTTGGCGGGTACAAGGTTTATATTTAGAACCTTCAGCAGCATTTCAATTTCTCACTTCACTACCATTAGGTACTGCTCATCAAGAAGATGAGTATTTAGGTGGAGATTTACGCTTTTGGTCACACGTTGCGCGTTGGAGTTTAGATTTACTCAGTCGATGTAAATTCTTGCCTACATTAAACCAGTTTGATGATGCTTTTGCGGCTAGCTGGCGATCGCTATTAGATAGTGCTGTGGATGCTTCGCGTCTAGAAAAATTTGCCAACGTGATGCCTGAAGTTTGTCTTGCTTATCGCAGCGAGGAGGAAGATTTAAATTCCACATCATCATTGTCACCACAGGAATTGCTACTGAGTTTTTTGGATAGCATGATAGATACTCAAATTCGGGCAATGATAGAGGGCACCACCCAACCGAATGTACCATCTCCTATTCATGAATGGCTACAGGCGTTAACAACTCAAGATCAAAAAGTCAAAGCAGTACCAAATCAACTAGAAAGATTAGCAGCTGTACTCAATGCATGGACGGCACCACTTCAGTATCAGATCAATCAGGCTCGTAGCTCATTTCGGACTTGTTTTAGATTACATCCACCCGAAACAGCTAATGAGTGGACATTAGCATATGGTTTACAAGCTGCCAATGATGCAGAGTTTGTCGTTGATGCGGCAAGTATTTGGAGTCACCCTGTTGAAGAATGGGTAATTAGCGATCGCACAATTGTTGAGCCACAGGAAACATTTCTCAAAGGATTAGGGCTAGCTTCTCGGATGTTTGCTCCTGTAGCTGCAAGTTTAGAACAGCAGTACCCGACATTATGTCGTTTAACACCTTTAGAAGCTTATGACTTTATTAAGTCGATTGCACCACGATTTACAGACAGTGGCTTAGGTGTCATTTTACCGCCAAGTCTAGCAGAACGTGAAGGCTGGGCGAATCGCCTGGGATTAAAAATTCGGGCAGTAACACCGCGTAAGCAAAAAGAACTAGGCTTGCAAAGCCTATTAAATTTTGAGTGGGAGTTAGCAATTGGCGGACAAACACTCTCGAAAGCTGAATTTGATCGCTTGGTGACATTGAATAGTCCATTAGTAGAAATTAATGGCGAGTGGGTAGAACTGCGATCGCAAGATATCAAAACTGCTCAAACCTTTTTTGCCAGCCGTAAAGAGAAGTTATCGCTATCGTTGGAAGATGCTTTGCGCTTGAGTACTGGTGACAGTTTAGTGATTGAAAAGCTGCCAGTCGTGAATTTTGAAGCAACTGGGGCGTTGCAAGAGTTGATGTCTGCGCTGACTAATAATCAAGCGATCGCGCTACTCCCAACACCAAAAAGCTTTCAAGGCGAACTGCGTCCTTATCAAGTACGCGGCTTTAGCTGGCTAGCCTTTCTTGAACGCTGGAATTTAGGTGCGTGTCTCGCCGACGATATGGGACTCGGTAAGACGATTCAGTTCATTGCTTTTATGCTGCATCAGAAACAGCAAGAGGCACTCGAAAATCCAACGCTACTTGTTTGTCCAACTTCAGTTTTAGGTAACTGGGAGCGCGAAGTCAAGAAATTTGGTCCACAATTAAAAGTGATGCTGCACCACGGAGATAAGCGTTCTAAAGGTAAAGCATTTATCGCTGCAGTGCGAAAGCACGATTTAGTGATTACAAGTTATGCATTGATTCACCGCGATGTTAAAGATTTACAAAGTGTATCTTGGCAAGGAATTGTGCTTGATGAGGCACAAAATATTAAAAATCCTGAAGCAAAGCAATCGCAATCTGTTCGCCAACTCGAATCAGCGTTTCGGATTGCACTAACAGGAACTCCAGTAGAAAACAGACTGCAAGAGTTGTGGTCAATTTTAGATTTTCTCAATCCAGGATATTTAGGCGCACGGCAATTTTTCCAAAGACGCTTTGCAATGCCAATTGAAAAGTATGGCGATGTTGATTCGTTAACACAGTTGCGATCGCTGGTTCAGCCTTTCATTCTCCGGCGTGTCAAAACTGACCGCGATATTATTCAAGATTTACCTGAAAAGCAAGAAATCACTGAGTTTTGTGGAATTAGCCCCGATCAAGCAGCGCTGTATCAACAAGTTGTGGAAAACTCGTTAGCAGAAATTGATGCAGCAGAAGGTTTACAGCGTCGGGGAATGATTTTAGGGCTGCTTGTTAAACTAAAACAAATATGCAACCATCCGGCACAGTTTCTTAAACAAAATAAAATTGCTGAACCTCATCAGTCGGGGAAATTACTCCGGCTGGTGGAGATGTTAGAAGAAGCTTTATCAGAAGGCGATCGCGCACTCATTTTTACACAGTTTGCTGAGTGGGGAAAACTGCTACAACCATACTTACAACAGCAACTACAGCGTGAAATTTTCTTTCTTTATGGCAGTACTTCCAAAAAACAGCGCGAGGAAATGATTGATCGCTTTCAGCACGATCCACAAGGTCCGCCAATTATGATTCTTTCTTTAAAGGCTGGTGGTGTTGGGTTAAACTTAACTCGTGCTAATCATGTCTTTCATTTTGATCGCTGGTGGAACCCTGCAGTAGAAAACCAAGCAACAGATCGCGTCTTTCGGATCGGTCAAACTCGTAATGTGTTAGTCCACAAATTTGTTTGTAGTGGCACTTTAGAAGAAAAAATTCACGAAATGATTGAAAGTAAAAAAGCTTTAGCCGAACAAGTCGTCGGTGCTGGTGAACAATGGCTGACGGAATTAGATACCAATCAGTTACGTAATTTACTCGTTCTAGATCGCAATGCTGTGATTGATGAGGATGCAGAATGACCAACTTTAGCTTTCAATCTAGCCGCGAATGGTGGTCGCAACGTTGGCTGGATTTACTAGATTCTTACCGCTTTAAAAAACGTCTGGAAAGAGCGCGCAACTACTCGCGTCAGGGTAATGTTTTAAGGATTCAGTTTGAAGGGGCAAAGGTATCAGCCCGAGTACAAGGTACAGAAGTTGAGCCTTATCAAGTTTTGCTGTTTTTGGAACCCTTTACAGATGAGCAATGGCAGTATGTGATAGAAACAATGTCGCAACGAGCAATTTTTGCTGCCAAACTCCTAGCAGGAGAAATGCCACCTAACATTGAAGAAGTTTTCACGCTCAATGGGTTATCACTGTTTCCCTTTACGCTTTCTGAAGTCCGCAGCAAATGCTCTTGTCCTGATAAAGCAAATCCCTGCAAACATATCGCTGCAGTATATTATCAGTTGGGCGATCGCTTTAGCGAAGATCCATTTGTCTTGTTTCAGTTACGAGGACGCACTAAAAACCAAATCATTGATGCTTTGCGCGAATTGCGTAGTGCACATCAAATTGCGAATCCTGAGCCGATCGCACTTCAATCAGCCCCGCAAACATCACTAGACGCCAATGGTACATCGTTTTGGCACTATCGAGAACCGCTAGAATCGAACTTAGTTGTCATTGCTCCATCGACTAGCAGCGATGTCTTAGAAATATTAGGCGCAATTCCTTTGTCAAATGATCTTGCCGAAAATGCCGATAACTCTTCTGAAGTAGTGATGCATTATTTAATCGCTGTGTACCAGCAGGTTGCTCAGCAGGCTTTTTTGGTAGCAATGAATACTGAAGCAAGCTGATAATTGTATTCTTAGCGAATGTCCGAGTTGCGTATTTCTTAACTTAATGTTACGTTATTCCTGGAAAATACTTAGGTGATCTTATCTTAGCCAACTCAAAAAGATTGAGTAGACTTTAGGATACTACCTAAGTTTTGTGAATTAAGTCAAGGATCAAGTATGTCAAAATTTTATCCAAATATATTCCGAAATCTAGTTGTGCTCACTTCCGCATGACTTAGCTTCTCCTATCAGCTTGATATGAGGTTACAAAAACTAATTTGATACAAAGTTCTCTATTCATTCTAATGTTATATAAAAATAAATGCATCAACACTCTTTATTTATCGAATATATTAATCTATCAAAGTGAAAATAAATACTGTTTTATCCAAATCTATCTAAAAATGCTGTCTTACAGAATCTACAATTCACTTGTGACTGCGTCTAAGATAACATTAGTAGAATCTTGTCTAATCTAAACATTTAAAACTTAAAGGAAGTTCAGAATTATCTGTAGATTTTTGATAAAGTCGAAAAACTGTAGGCAAAGTGTTATTTGAGACAAGGTAATTTCTGCTTTGGTGAAAACACATAGTTTTTACCGTATTGGTTAAGATAGTCCAATCTAAGAAACTTACGGTCTCAAGCTGTAGTAGCTTTAATAACTAAAGAATTTTCATACTAAGCTGTTGTAGATCTATGTCTGATATTTTGAAACTTGAAGATGCTGTAGAATTCGCCGAGAATCCAGAACCAAGATGTCCATGTGTCCTACTTCTAGACACTTCCGGTTCAATGCATGGCGAAGCCATAGAAGCTCTAAACGAAGGATTGAAAGTTTTTAGGGATGAGTTGAATCGCGACAGCCTTGCTAAGAAACGAGTTGAGGTTGCAATTATTTCATTCAATTTTGAAGTAAAAGTTGTTCAAGAATTTGTTACCGCCGATCAATTTGAGCCACCAACACTTGTTGCACATGGTTTAACTCACATGGGTTCAGCAATCCACCAAGGACTAGATCTCATTCAAGCTCGTAAAACTGAATATCGCAACAATGGTATTGCCTACTACCGTCCGTGGGTATTTTTGATTACAGATGGAGAGCCGCAAGGTGAGTTAGAAAGCCTTGTAGAACAAGCAGCCCAGCGAATTAGAGATGATGAAAACAGCAAGCGAGTAGCTTTTTTTGCTGTCGGTGTGGAAGGGGCTAACATGGATCGCCTAAGCCAAATTGTAGTGCGTGCACCACTGAAGTTAAGAGGACTAAACTTTCAGGAGATGTTTATCTGGCTATCAGCCAGTATGCAACGAGTTTCACAGTCAAAACCAGACGATCAAGTTGCACTACCCCCACCAGGCTGGGGTGCAGTTTAATTCTGATAGTACAAATTTGAGTTATGAGTCACTAGCTACTAGTTACTAACCACTCTTCACTCTACAGTGGTTTTGATTCATTATTTGTGGAGGAACCAGCGCCACAACATGAGGTACAGGGCGGGGTATATAGCTGACAAGAGATTCTCCTTTATAGGCAAGCGAGGTACTTGCCCCAGAGTCAAGCATCACGGCGTCACGTAATCCAGCGTGAGCGAGTGCTAAACCCAAAGAAACTGAGTCTATCAATGTTGTGGACACACCGATTGCTGGTTGTCCTGCTTGATTGATACCCCAAAAAGCTCGATGGCGGGCGGCGTCAAAATCAAATAAACTACCAAACGTACTCGCAGTTTGGGGTTGACTGTCTTTTACGAGCCATGCTGCTGCAACAAACGCATCAGTGACATGTGGTAATGCAGTGTTCAATCCAGGAAGAGTATTGTGCTGTTGCGAGTTAAAAGGAACAAACTTGACAACTTGAGAATTAATCAGTATCAGGGGACGTCCGTTGAGTTTGCGATTTTCGCTATTGTTTCCAGGAACAAATTTGCTATTGTGGCTTAATACAGGTCCAATCATGACATTGGAATCGAGCGATTTGAGTGAGAAGAAACCACCATCAACAGCAGCAACTGCGGGGGTATCTGCGAGAATTTGGGGGACTTGGTAGCGGCTTTTGGCATGAATTGTAGTTGGTTGTCCTCCAGTAATCAGGATGAGTCGGGCTTGGTTGAGTGTGGTTGTATTGATAGCGATCGCACTATTAAAGTCAAATTTGACACCCCAAGCAGGTAGTTGAGGTCCTCCCCAAGCGGCGGCGATCGCTTCTTTTAATCGTGATTGTCCGATGCGGGCGATCGCAAATAGATTCTCAGATTCTCCAGCAAAGCGATCCACAGCATCATCCATTGTTAAAGCTGCTTTATACCCTGCCTGTTCGACAAAGTTTGCTACTTGTACATTGTATTTACCCGCAGGATAGACAAAGTAATCAACCGAAATTCCCAATTGAGTTTCTAGAATTCGTTTCGACTCAGTAATTTCAAATTGCAATTGGTCTTGGGGTAAAGTCCTTAAATCTGTGGGATGCGTTACAGTATGAGCCGCAATTGTCACTAACGGATCAGCTGCCATCTGGCGTAATTGCTCCCAGTTAACGTGCGTTCTCCCTGTGTTTTTACCAAGATTAGATGTATAAATTGAAAAAGTAGCAGGATAACCATATTTCTTGAGTAAGGGGTAGACATATTGATAGTGACCTCCATACCCATCATCAAATGTCAACAAAATTGGCTTTTCTGGTAGCGGTATTCCTGTACGTAAATGAGTTAGCAATTGAGCCAGACTAATTGGAGTCAGCTTTTGAACTCGAATAAGTTCGAGATGACTGGCAAGTTCCTGCGGTGTTACATCAAAAAAGACTTCTTTATGTGGCACAATATCGTGATACATCATCACTGGTACTCGTGCCTGCTTTGCTTTGGCGTGTATCTCTGATGCTGGGCTAGAATTCAAGGAGGCTACAAGCAAAGGTCCCAGCTCTTGCACAAGTTGTGAAAACAAAATTTGTGGTTCATGTATCCAACTTGCTAGATGTATTGCCGGATCTACCAAGTTGGTGTATGATATCGCACTGGAATTCTCATGACAAGGCGACACGAGGGAAGGTAGCCCAGCGACGGGTATTGGTATACTAAGCGCATAAATCTGACTGAAACCGCAGCAAAGAGGGACATGGAGAATCCGTTGGTATAGTTTCATGTTGATTTAACACGATAGGCATCAGTACAAAGCACAGTGCCTTGGTCGCTGCACACGTCAACTACACCCTACTCATGAAGCGTTAAGGGTGTGATAGCAATGCTTTAAAAAATTGCTAAGCGAGCTTTAAATTATTCTCATCTGTTGATTAAGACTTTCTCAAAAATTGGCGATCTGCCGGAGGCAGCGGCGCGGCGCTTCTCTTTGAGACGCTTCGCGAACGCCATCGCTGTTACTGACCAAACTCTACTCTTGCTTGCTCGACTAACTCAATTGTGACAACTTCTTGCCCTGCAGCACGTGCTAATTGCTCAATTCTTGCTTTGGCTTGAGTGCGGGCAAAAAAAGGGATATTTTTTAATTTGGCTTTGGCTTCAGGTGTCCATTGCAAAGTTTCTATATATTCAAAGTCACTCATAATAGTCACTGACATTCAATGTCCTCTGATAAGTAGGATGTGCAAAAGACATTTACTTATTTAAGTCAAATTGTGTCATATCTCAGTATGAAAAATATTTGCATTTCGTTAATTTAGATTCTTTGGTTACTCATGAAAAGTAGGCAAAAAAAAAACTCCTGTATTAATACAGGAGCTGTAAAACCATTGACTATTTATTTACACTGACAAAGCTATAAATTTGTTGCTTAGTCAAGATCGCCCATAGCCATTACTGGTTCGTTTTCACGGTTAATACCTTTTTCAAAACCAGCTACTGCTGCTCTTGCACGACCAGCGTGCCACAAGTGACCCACCAAGAAGAAGAAGAACATCACAAAGTGGAAGGAAGCCAGCCAAGAACGCGGAGATACATAGTTGAAGGAGTTGATCTCCGTAGCCACACCACCAACAGAGTTAATTGAACCCAGAGGTGCGTGTGTCATGTACTCAGCAGCACGGCGAGCTTGCCAAGGCTGAATATCATTCTTGATTTTGTCTAGGTCTAAACCGTTAGGACCGCGTAATGGCTCTAGCCAAGGAGCGCGGACATCCCAGAAACGCATTGTTTCACCACCGAAGATGATTTCACCAGTGGGAGAGCGCATCAAGTATTTACCCAAACCTGTAGGACCTTGAGCAGAACCGACGTTAGCACCTAAGCGCTGGTCGCGAATCAAGAAGGTCAATGCTTGAGCTTGTGATGCTTCTGGACCTGTAGGACCGTAAAATTCGCTGGGATAAACAGTATTGTTAAACCAAACGAAACAGGTGGCAATAAACGCCATTAAGGATAAAGCACCTAAGCTATAGGACAGGTATGCTTCTCCAGACCAGATAAAAGCACGACGTGCCCAAGCAAAAGGCTTAGTCAGAACGTGGAATATACCACCAGAAATGAGTAGCAAGGCAACCCAAATGTGTCCGCCAACAACGTCTTCTAGATTATCGACGCTAACAATGGAGCCTTCACCACCAAAGGGAGATCTCAGCACATAGCCAAAGATCACTGCTGGGTTCAGTGTGGGATTCGTAATCACGCGAACATCACCACCGCCAGGTGCCCAGGTGTCATAAAGACCACCAACAAACATTGCCTTAATCACCAGCAGTAGCGCACCACATCCAAGAATGATGAGGTGGAAACCAATAATGCTGGTCATTTTGTTTTTGTCTTTCCAGTCGTAACCGAAGAAAGACGAATACTCTTCTAAGGTTTCTGGACCGCGAATGGCATGATAAATACCACCGAATCCTAAAACAGCAGAAGAAATGAGGTGAAGTACACCAACTACAAAATAAGGAAATGTATTAATGACCTCACCACCTGGACCTACACCCCATCCTTGTGCAGCAAGGTGAGGCAACAGAATGAGTCCTTGCTCATACATTGGCTTCTCTGGAACGAAGTGCGCGACTTCAAACAAAGTCATTGCTCCAGCCCAGAAGACAATTAAACCAGCATGAGCTACGTGAGCGCCCAGTAGCTTACCAGATAGATTAATTAAACGAGCATTACCTGCCCACCAGGCGAAACCGGTCGATTCAATATCGCGACCGCCACCCATTATTAAATCTCGATTAAAAGAAGCATTATAAGGCGTTTCCACGGGGTAGTACCTCCTCAGGGAATTGGAAATGCTCGTGAGGCTGGTCTTGGGGAGCCATCCAAGCCCGAATACCTTCATTGAGCAGAATGTTTTTGGTGTAGAAAGTCTCGAACTCAGGGTCTTCCGCAGCACGTAACTCCT